>CAZVCA010000040.1:0-5024 GCA_964626045.1 uncultured Halobacteriales archaeon
GAATGCCTTTTGCAAAGCAAAGGTTCGGACGAAGTTGATCACGGCATCCAAGTTGCTGAACGCGTCATCCAGGGCCGAAGCAAACTCACCTGCAAGATTCAGATTGTAGGCGATCAGGTCAGCCGCGTTCTCCGGCCCGAGCATGGCATCCAGATCCGCGGCAGTCAGAATGTTGTGCAGGTATGTGTCCAGTATATTGGCCGGGCCCAGCAGAGCATTGAGCGATAGGCTGTCGGCAAAGGGAACAAAGCTGGCGTCCACGATGTTGCTGGGGCCCAGAATCCCCTGCAGCCTGAAGTGGGTATATGTCTCGAAGAGCGCATCAACCCAGAAGAACCTTCCGGCCCTGGTCTCCAAGGTCATTGGGCTGGAGAAGTAGGACTGAGAAAAAAACACGTTCTCTGGCATTGGTGTGGCAAGATGCCAGAAGTTGGTCTTGGCCAGGGAATCGAACTCTGGGGTAAAGTCCCTCGTTGGGGGGTCGGTCTCAATCGTATCGAACGGCTTAAGCGCAGCATCCGGGTTAGTAGGCCCCCGTATGTCGCGGGGATCTTGATATATAGTGTTCGTGTACTCCTCCGTAGAATAATAGGCTCTTACTTTCTTAACGAAAAAATCGCTTTCGCGCCAGTCATCGCCATTGGAATAACTGTACTTGTACTTGTTTAGATAGATTGTATCTATAGTTATTGGCTCATCAAATACAATAATCAACCTGACTTTTGTGGTGCTCAAGAATCGAACAGAATTATTTACAGTTCCAGAATATCTCCATACGATCATTGGGCGAAAGTTGTCTGCACGTCCAAGGTCGAACAGCCTCTTAGGCACAGCACTTTCATTCCCTTCTATGCCAGTGTTTGAATAAACAGTTATTTTATCTGGATCAATCTTGTGTATCGGGCTATTTCTTTCATCCTCTTGCTCAAGATCATAGTAGCTCATGCCTTCATATAGATCCTCTCTTAGCCCATCTTCTCTTGGGAAGGGATAGTCCCAGTCATCAGGATTTATGCCGCCTCCTGTGTCTACCCAATATATAAACTTCCCATCGTCTATCTCGTTCTTTATAGGGTTGTCTCCAAAGCGTATGGCGTGACCATTGTGGTTGTCACTGAAAGCGAAGAACACCCCAGCTAAAGCGAGAGCTGACACTGTGGTCAGGATGCGTCCTGTTGCAGAATCGTAGTACTCGACCTTGTCAACGTGTGGACCTTCAAGATCGAGAACGATCGATTTGACTGGCTCTACGTCCATCATCCCCTGGTGTTCAAGCTCGAACGTGTTCGCATCTTTGAGGAAGGGGCCAATCACAGGATGACCAAACGTTTGTATGTTCTCATCTGAAGTCTTCAATCCTGTTACGTGTGGAGTGTCACTGAAGCCTCCAATCAAGTCATAGATAATTGAGCCTTCAAAACATTTTGCCCCCAGCTCAACAGGCCATGGATTGCCCTCAAAGGTGTTGGCTGTGTTGAGAACCATCGGAGCTGCGAACTCGCCAAAGAGATCCCCGTCGCTTCGGTCGCTTATCTCCCAGGTGGGTCCTGAAAAATCAGCATCCACGCCTGGGACGTAGCCATCCTTAGAGGCTGTCAGACAACTTTCCTGAAGTGATGCGTCGAGGATTGAACCGAACTCAGAATAATAATGCCGGCTGCCTATGCGCAGGTGGGTATCCATGGGACGAAACGGGAGGTCAAGAGGCTCTCCAATAAGACAAGACCCGGTTATGTTGAAGAAGTCAGGACGGGTAAAATGAGTCCTTTCCATTGGAGCGAGATGCAATGTATTAGTAGTGATGCCTTGATTAGCGAGAGCATCACAACGATAGTCCAAATCATCTTCATAAGGATCATCTATACAGTGGACGTTGGTATCTGGATATTTCAATCCAGTACTTATGAGTTTGGAAAAATAATCCGGGATAGATCTCTTCTCAAGAGGGAAGTCACAGGAGCCATCGAAGGCCGAAGTGCGTGCAAACTTACTTCCTGCAAAGATTTCTACTCCTTCAGCGACCTGGGTGTCTATCTCAATACTTTCAATGTCCTCGAGGGCTACATTGTATATTACAATTTCTGCCCTCAAAAAGTGATCTTGAATATAGTAAATGTTGTTTTGACCTATGACATAATGTAAACCTGAATAATCTAAAGAATCATCATCCTCTTCATAATAAATATATCCTGTAGAAACCTCTGAACTGTCTGTAGTAAACAAGTTTACCAGCATGTCATGCAGCGAGAGGTCATATATACAACTCCACGAGTCATAATAGTTGTTGTCAGTTTCTATCTCATGTGGCTGAACAGAAAAATCGGACTTTGTTATATTTATTTGTCCGCTTTTGCCATACAGTCTTATTTTATCTATCTCCAAACAATATGGAGACACACCAGAATGATCTTTTTCAAGTATAAAATCGAACAGCAGCGTGGTTCCCTGAAGAGTAGACTCGCCCAGGTTAATGTAGTGATGACGTGAAAAGCCAACAAAACCTTGCGTGGTTGGAAATGTGCTAGATAGCCAAGGCGAGTTGCCAACGATGCTAAAGACTGGTTGCGAAAAAGTTGAGATGCTCTTTTCAATCTTTTGATCGTCTACTTCATTGTTTGCAACATGCTCATCGAAATGTGTATCGACGAATAGTGATAGAACATCAGTGCCGTGCTTAAACCTCGTGTTTACGTATCTCTGCTTGGCATACCTGATCTCTACATGGTCAGCCCCACATGAAGTAAAATAAGTATTCCCGTCACTATCAGAATCATGGTAATTGTTTACAACCAAATATCCAATGTCATACTGTTGAGGAAGGACAACAAGCAAACGCTTGGGTGACTCATCTGGAGTGTGGTCGGCTCCGCTTGCAGGGTGTTCATTAGTCCAAAAACGCTGTGTGCTGGAATCAGCATGTAAGCCTGCCGCGCCTAGCTTTGAAAGACTGGTATCGAAAGCTGATTCATCAACTGGAGTATCATCTCCATTGTCAGTATCGTAAACCTCAACATCGCTCTTTGACAGTTCTATGAGGTTGCCTTGTCTATCATAAAAATCTACAGATCTTATACCAACGAATGTGCATTGATTCGGATAATTAATATTTTCATGGATATCGAAGATGAATGTTTTAGCATCTAAAGCATCATCGCCGATACCAACATGAGGTATGTTGAGATCTTTTGGAATAACCTTGGCGTAAGCGCTAGCAAAAGAGTCGTCTAGCTCATAATGTTCTTTATCAACCTGAAGATCATATACTTGTTCATTGACTACTCCTTGTTCAGGATTCTTTTTCAACTGTAATGTGAATCCATCTCTCAAGTTATAGTATTTATCTGTATCTGCATCGAATGTAGTGTTTGTAACCTCTTCTCTGCTCGTGTGGACCCTGAAACGATATACACCCTTATCCTCACCAAAGAGGTCATATCCTGACTCGCAAGCGTTGACTACTCTTATTTCCTTTATGTTCTGGGGTTGGTAAAATACACATATTATGCGTTGTTCAACAGCATTTTCGTATGAACTGACCCAGACATTACCATGCTCACAGTCAGATTTATTTGTCGATGTGTCGAACGCGTTCTCTACTTCTCCATCTGTCATATCACTAGAAGCATAAGCATCAAAATCTTGTCCAGGCAGCATTTCTAGTACGTTGTCGTTATAGTCGACAAACTCGACCATGGCCAACGACATGCGGTACTCATCACCGTAATTGTCGAGTAAGTCAAATATAACTGATCTGACAGATAGGGTTCCTGCTGGACTTTTAGTAAAAAGATGCTGGACATCCGAGAAAGATCTGTTTATGCCCACATGGGTGCCGTCGGCAGCCAAAAAACATGCGGGCTCAGGGGTAGGGAAATCTAAATCGAGGCTGTGCTGCCTCTTGGGCTCGATCTGACAGTAAGCGTCGATAGGTTCGTCAGAAGGCTCGGGGAGTATGTTCTCTTTGAACAACCAGTATTGTTCAGTGTCCGCACCCACGGTGGTATTTGTCGTCTCAGTCTCGGTCCAGTAAAGATTTATTTTATTCCATTCATGGCTTCGCTGCCAGCCATCCCCGCAGGCATTTATCCGTGCTCTTCTGATGGCCAGGTGAGTGTTGAAAACAATTATGACTCGAGCCTCTGTGGAGTCGTATCCAGCTACATACCTTTCTCCATATTTACAAGTATTCGTTTGGTCAGCTATGTACTGTGCGCCGTAATCATTGAGATAATATACACTACTTTCATGAGTAATATAGTCATCATCCGTCATCGGGATGAGATTGTCTTTCTCGTCATAGAAGTTGATTTGCTCGATCTCTGCCATGTCTGTATCAGGTATATCAACGATGACAGACTTAACTACGTCTGCATACTTGTGGTCATAAGCGCTGATTTTAGAGATAGGGGCAGAGAATGAAGCATCCGCTTCCATCCCTTCAGTGGTAAAATCGGGGACAGGAGCAGCAAAGGAAGCATCAAAGATGTTGTCAGTAGCAGTGCCTGCTTCTATGCTTGGCTGACTAAAAGAAGCGTCCAAGGCAGGTGGACCAAAATAAAAAATCTGATTATCTACTTCATCACTAGAAATGTGCTCATCAAACACAAAGCTACCAAGAGAGTTGTAATTACCCGTATCTGCTCCAAAGGTTGTGTTTGTAACTTGATTTTCGCTTGTATAGATGTTTACATTTCTAACTCCCTGGCTAATTTCCCCACCGTCATGATGAAAGTTATTAACCTGAATCTTATTAAAACTCTGTAAGTTTGTAAAAACGACGATTAGTCTTACTTCAGATGTTGCTTGGACAGTCAAATAACTTTCGCCGTTTGCATAACCTGTTTTTGACAGTGACGTATCAAAAGCATTTTCTGGCTTATAAGAAGACCCCATTACATAAGTAGCATCCGCAGTAAAGTCCCCGTTCGCCTCCGTCAACTCGATAACATTATCGTTTGAGTCCAGAAAATCGATGGACCTTATCCCAAGATATGGCCCGCCATAATTATCTACACAATCAAAAA
>CAZVCA010000040.1:5124-7877 GCA_964626045.1 uncultured Halobacteriales archaeon
TCGATGGACCTTATCCCAAGATATGGCCCGCCATAATTATCTACACAATCAAAAATGACGGACTTAACGCCGGTAGGCATGACATCTCTCCAGGCTAATAAATAAAAAAGCCCCCGAAGGGGCTTTATCCTTCCCCTTTATTCAGGGAGTGTCAGCTTGAACTGATCAATGGTCGATGTCGTCCCGCTCGATATGCTGGTAGACACCATCTGCAGGTCACCACTGATCCCGCATGTTCCCTGGAAACATACCGTGCTGGCAGTCACGCTCGTGCTCGAGATCGCTCCACTGGAAGCAATAGCGTTGTGAACGTTCAGGGCCGCGCTGTTCACGTTGGAGAAGAAGCGGAAGTAGGCCACGTTGCCACTGGACTTGCCCACTCCCTGCCAATTCGCGCTTGTTTCCTTGGTGATGTAGCCAGACATCGCTGAACTGGCGAAGATCAGACCAGTGTTTGTCGAGGCGCTGGAGGTGGGATTGTAAGCGCTCGCATCGATGGTCACTTCGAGCAAGGCCTTATCAGACGCCCCAATCGCGCTGTTCGGACCAGACGGAACAGACCCGGAGAACAGGACCAAGAGTCCCTTGTCGAACAGGCCCTTGAACGAATTCGTGTCCAAGAGCCGGTTCCTCATGTTCGTGCTTCTTTTCAATGCCATACAAGCCTCCTGCAATCATTGTAGATTTACTACATATTTACCATTATAGATATACGCTGACCCCTCGGTGGAGGATGGTATATCCACCTTGTGCTGAGAGAGATTCATTTTGAACCCTCCAGCTCCGAACACGCAGATTCCCTTCGTTCCAGTTGCGAGGGACACTAGCCCAGTGACTCCCATCTCCAACAAATCTGGCATGGCATCCGCCTCAGTCTCAGCCACCGTTCCAGGAACGAGAGGGAAGTTGAGCACAGGGCGTTGGACCATATCCTTCACGTTAGGCCCTTGCAGGAAGACGGTTTTGGTCGCCGTGGACACGAACAAACCGTCAGCGACAGGGATAAGCTCTTTGATACGCGAGTCGAAGAGGAAAGCGTTTCGTCCCAAGTCTACAATGAACGGTTTGAAAGCCTCGGTGAACCAGAGCACGTTATCCTGGGCTATGAATATCCGTCCCGAAAGCGTTGCGAGCTTGTGACCCACAGGAGGCTCGCCCAGGGTTCGGGTTGTTTGGGACACGTAATGCGTAGTCGAGGCCACCCAAGGATTGTCTGAGTCGTTGTGAATGAATCCTTTTTGGTAGCCGTTTGCGTAGAATATCCTCCCTCCTTGCTCCGCGAAGCTCATGCGGCTGGGGTTCAGCCCGGATCGCAGCGCTGAAGTCGTGAGAGAGGCGCTGAGCTTCAACAACTGGTTTCCGGAGACAAAGAGGGCGAAATCGCCGGCGTCATAGAAAGAATGGCCTGGGACATCCGTATGGACATACCGCTGCCCAGGCCTTCTGTAGGGCTTGTAGCGGTCAGATACGTCGATATTGACCGCTTCAGCCAGCTCGACGTTCCCTTCTTCAGTCCTACGCAGGCGGGCCGGGTGGCTCTTCGTGTTCAGCCCCAGCACCCCGTTCAGGATCGTGATTTTCTTGGCCATAGAGTATTTCCGGAACCGCGTCGTTATAGGTGCGATATGGTGTGAAAAGATCTTTGCCGCCAGTAAACTTCCTGTATGTCGGATCACCGTGGGAATAGGCGTATTCGATCCAGCGCTTGTAAATGGAGTGCTTCACCACTTCTGGTTGAGGAATCTTTTCATGTGTCTCCAGAAAGCGGTCCAAGCGCCTCTCCATGTGGATCTGTTCCTCGGTGACATGGTCCTGCCAGTTGGCCGAATCACCGTACTTGTGCTCGAACTCGGTGCAGCCACGCTTAAAGATGACCGGCGTGCCTTCCGCCAGGCGTTTTTGGACCTCCCTGGCCACCTCTTCATAGATCATCGCACCCTGCACCTGGGTATCAGCGTAGAAATAGCCCCCGTACAGCCCAAAGACTGTGTCGCGGACTTCAATGCCGCACTTGCTGGATAAGCCCATCTCTTTCTGCATCTCATGCAGATTGAAGAGGTCCTCCAGGGTCTTGGGGCGGACCACAACTTTCCAGCAGGAGAGACAAGCCGAAGGGAGCCACCCGAACACGTTGAAGAAGACGCCGTGCCAAAGATCACATTTCCGCGTGTCGTCCTGGGATGCGAAGATCCAAGGGATGTTGGTTGCTATCTTCGTTGGGGTTTTCAGTTTGCCATCATTGTCCAGATACCAGCCCATGTTGAGAAGAGGTTTGCAGATATTGATCAGGTTCATGTTTGCAGAGTCAGCGTACAGATCGATTGTGTCCTCCATTAAGCCAGCTCCTATTTTTTCTTTTCTGACGTGTTGACCAGGAACCCATCTTGCTTGATCTCGCCTTCTTCAAAGGCGATCCTGACCTCCAGCACGCCGTTCTTTCGATTGTGAACATAGTTCATAATGTTGAAAGCAATCGTGTTTACGGCTTGCTGGATCTCGGGGTTTTCCTGCTCCGCCTGCTCTCCCTCATTGGAGACCTGGTCATCCTCGGCCATCTCGCTTCTCCTTTTTTTTCAAAACCAGATCCGCGTCCTCGGAATCTTTCGCCTCGGACGGCTGGAATCTGGTAGACTGGCTCTTAGCGCTACCAGCGATTGCTGATACTGCTGTGAGTAGAACTGCAGGTTCCGCATTTGTCCTTCTACACCATCTTCGATTTCGGCAAAGACATCCGCGACCACATAGTTTACGAG
>CAZVCA010000040.1:7977-14581 GCA_964626045.1 uncultured Halobacteriales archaeon
GCCGTGATAGTAGTCACTCGGCATGTCAGCCGGGTCAACGCGGATGGTATCCGGAGTAACCGCCACATCAGTATGTGACTGGAGCGCGGGCAGATACACGAGCCAGGCAATCTCGAACAGCCCCTTGTTCAAAGACCGGATCAGCTTTCCTGCCCGCTCGTAACCAGAGTCGAGGATGATGTCCTCGACCGCTGTAAGGATCTCCGCGGTATTCATTTATGAATCCTCACCGCATATCCGTCCTCGTATTCGACAACGGAGTATTCGTGGTCCTTCAATCCCCTGCTCGATGCGGCAGTGTTAGCCGAATTCTGATTGGCAAAGGGCTGGCCATCAGACTTCAGGATGAAATCATTATCGCCTGTGGGTCCTTCAGATGAGTCTTCAGTGGTCTCCAGGGTGTCTCCCCCGGAGGTCTCCGCCCCCTGAGTCTCTCCTCCCCCACCAGTTTCACCCTGCCCGGCGCTGTCGAGGAGAGAGTCCTCGGTCTGCTGGTCGAATTCCTTCTGCTCCATCTCCGCTTCAGTAGGACCATCATAGGCAGTAAAGTCCTTGAGTCCGAGCAAGTAGCTTCGATGTCCCGCATTCAGAACCTGGCAGACCTTCCGACCCGCTTTGTTCTTCGTGAACACGTAATCGAAGCCTTGGATGTTCACATGCGTAGGCCCAAAGCGCCGAATGTGACATTCGATTAAGGATGGGTCTGTATTTGGCATTGTGCCCTCCACAATATCTGGGGCGGGCTATCCCCGCCCCAGAGTCCAGGTTACGGGTTCTGGTAGTATGTGAGCTTGCCTCGCATCGCCGCAGAGCTATTAGCTGAGCTGGCGACGGCAGAGGTAAACTTAGCCGCGATCACGCGGTCGTAGTTTGCCGGAGTCAAGCCCAGACCATCGAGGTTGTCCGCTCGTTTCACTCCACCACCTTGGACAACGGAAGTGTCCGAGATGAAGTTGGTGACCATGGCACTGCTCGCATTCTTCACCAGATCGGTTTCATCACTGTTCAAAACGCCGACAGACGCCGTCACTCCGGAGCCGGTCTCGATAGCTTCGGTTTCCAGGATGAAATCGTGCGGCTCGTGGAAGGCGGGCAGCTTGCAGAGCTTCACGAGGTCGCTGCTGGACTGACTGCCATCAAGAACAGCTTCTCCCTTGGAAACCAGCTGGACACCGGCCTGAGACGCCGTAACCGGGGGGTTCAAGATCCCCATGATGTCGCTTTCATATACTGTCATAAGGCACCCCTATGTTTGTTTGCGGCCACGGATCACCGTGGCCGCGGTTTATGCTGTTACGCCTGCATCAAGCATGTTCTAGGCACTGGCCACGGAGCTATCGATGGCCATGATGCCGTAATCCTTGCCGTTGAAGTTGGTCTTCTTCACGCCAAGGATCGAGCTGGTGGTGATGATCACCTGGTTCCCGTTGTCCCGGCTCTCTTCGTGCCAGTTGAACCGGAGCCCGGAGCCGGGGGAGCCGAAGGCAATCACGCCAGCCTGCTCACCCAGGAACAGGGCGCGGGCAGCGTCCACGCCATGGTCGCCGGAGCTGCTGAAGCGGATCACAGCCTCGTGCTCGTGCAGGATCACGTTGTTGTACATCCCGAGCCCACCCTTGAAGATGGGGCTGGATGCACCCTCGGAGGCGGCAGCGGCCTTGCGCAGCTCCATCCATTCGTTGGTGGAAGTGCTGGTGCGCAGATAATAGGCCTGCCAGGGGTTCATAAGGCACACATAGTGCTTCTCGCCCTCGATCATGATGGGCATGACCTGGGGGGTCTGCTCGTGTGCCCCGCCCATCATTTGCGCGGTAGTCTTCACCTGGTCGATCAGATCCAGTGTCAGACGATCAGAGCTGGTCAGGGAGCTGACGGAGTCATAACCACCGGCGATGAAGAAGTGCTCATCGTCCGGGCTCTGGATCGGGTTGTTGGCGAAGCCGGAATAATCCGCGGGGAAGTTGAACTCCGTGTTCGCACCGCGACTCCCGGACAGATACATGAAGAACAGCTCATCGAAGATCCGGGCCCACCAGTCGGACTGCCGGTTCCGGGCGACCTTCCGGAGGTCATGGATGGTCCGCTTGCGGGACATACGGCCACCGGTGTTTACTCCGCCCCTCATCTGATCGATGTAGACGCCGTCGGAGTAAAACTTCAGGGCCGTTTCCTTTCCCTCCAGGACATCGTCACCCTCGATGGGCTGCATACCGATCTGGACCGAGAGATCGAAGCTGATGTACTCACCTTCGGCGTTTTCCAGCTCTACGAGCCGGGTGATCGGAGTGCTTGCCTCCGGGCCGCCCATAAACTTCTTGTCCCAGTAGGACTTCCGCGCTGTATCGACGGCCAGGAAGGCAGAATACTTTTTGACTGCCTTGGGGTCGTTCACGTTAATGCTTGTTTGTGCCATAAGTGGCCTCCACTCAAAGTTTTATGGTTTATATATTCACGCGGGCTTGCAAACTGGCGCTTTGACCCTCGCTATGTTTGAACGAGGTGGCCGCGCCTCAGCGCTCAGGATGCGAAGCTCATCTTCTTGCGTATTCGTCTCGCTCTGTTTCGCTCAACTTCGCTATTTCGGTTTCAAACTTTTCCGGATCGTTCTCCATGAGCTGGTCGAGATAGGTAAACTTGTCAGGGCTACCCTCACTGGCCGCTGCCTCCGGGACGCCGGAAAGACTCTGGGTTTGCTCAGCTTCGTCCTTCCGAGACTGGTTTGCCCCCTTCCGGGCTTCTGCCGCTTTGTTCTCTTGGGTCTGATCCTGCGCGTTGGGATCAGAGAGTCCTCGGATCGCCCTTGTTTCCTTGGCAGACTCTCGCAGGATCTCCTTGTTCGACAAACCGTCATAGTCCGCATTGTCCAGTTTAGCGTTGGTCAGCTCGACCCATTTGTTATATGTATCGATATCCTGGAGAATGTCCGGAGCTTCATTCTGGGTGAAGTCAGTGACATCGTCACGCCACTGCTGCTGCAGGCTCTGCTGTTGTTTTTCGGCCTCGCGCTGCTCATAGGTCTTCTCGACCTCCGGCAGGACCTCGAGTCTGGTCTGTTCCTGGCGCAGAGCATCGCGCTGATCCAGGTACTCAGTGAAGCCAATCTCTCCGTCGTCAAACTTTTGATTGAGTTGGCTTATCTCTTCAGGGATCTGCTCTATCCGCTGCTGTGTCTCGGACTTCTGCTCCCCAGTTTCTGCCCCCTCGGTTGATTCTTCCCGGGTCTGCTGAGATTCCTCGGGCTGAGTCTGCTGATCCCCGGAGAAGACTGGCGCGTCGATGGCTTGCTTGGCTGTTTCTTCGCTGGAGCTTTCCGGCCCTGCTTCTTCTGTTGACGTTTCCGTCTCTGCCGTTCCTGCTTTTTCATCTTGTTCACTCCCGGTCTGGGTCTCTTCTTGCGAAGTCTCGGAAGTCTCAGAGGTCTCGGAGCCCTCGGAGGTTTCAGCACTCTCGCTCGTACCTTCCGAGGTGGAGGCCTCCTCTCCCTCGCTCGCAGTGGAGCCTTCGGATGTGTCCTCAGATGTGTCAGCCGCTTCGGCGTTGAATGCCTCGGGGCTCTCGTCCTTCAGTGCTTCCTGTTCTTCTTCTGAAAGACTATCCCAGACATTCTGTTGGATAGCTTCGCCTGCCATGGTTTGCTCCTTGTCTTTTGTGTCTAAATACTTTGACTAAAAGGCATACGATTTACCGGAATCTCGGTCCAAAATCTGAACGGAAGATTGGTCCCGGCATCTGAGTCATAATCGCCCTTCACTATCAAGTATGCACCACCACCGATAAGATCGTCGCCCTGCAAGACAATATCCGCCTTACTCTTTTCGTTTTCCGTATAGAAACTATTTACAGGAACCTCATCTCGTCCATTCACAACCTGCCCTTGACTATACAGGCTCCAATTAGCGGAATTCGGAACCACTGGATTATCACTCTCATCTTCAAAGGTGACAGTGATAATCGCAGTGCCACCTTCATTGAATGCTTGCAAGACAGACATTTCTCGCACCCCTATCAGGTTGGGTCTTTGAGGATCACACTAAAGGTGGACAGATTAACCTGGTCCGAGGTTCCGAGCGAAATGGGGGCACTGGTGATGCTCGCGGCGATCAGCTCTGCGGCAGAAGCATTCTTGATGACTGTGGTGTAGGCCGATCCAGCGGAGTTCACGCTGATGTTCTTCATGTCGCTCGCGCTGGAAGTCAAGCAGGTCATTTTGCGCCCGCCGCCAGAAGCACTGGCATTGTCCTGCGGCGAACCGTAGTTGCCCGTATCCAGAGTCACACTGTCAACGAGCGGAGAACCGGTACTGTTCTGGATCTCCGCCTCCACACCGTTGTTCTTGATGTGAGTCAGGGCCGCATCGAATACGTCGTTATGAATGAGTGACATAGTCAAACCTCCGTTTCTTGATGATAGGTTACATATTCTTGGTTCAACTTTTCACCATTGGTGAATAGCTTGTATGTTTCATCACCGTGTTCAAAGGCGTGATGAATCCACTTTTTCATCACATGAGCCATCAGGTGTTTTGGTTGAGGGTTGTTGGGGCTAACACGCGGAAAATGCGCCTCTACATATTCCTCCATCTCCTTTTCCTCCGGTGTCACCTCACCCACTTGATCGCTAGGACCTTGCCCGGAGATGTGTTCGCCGCCAAGCTCGAACTCCGTGCAGTATCGCTTGAGAATGACCGAAACATCCGGAGACAAGTGCTCGTCCACCAACTCGCGCACCTGCCTGTAGCGTTTGAGGCCGTTCTCATAGCCACGGTTATAGAAGTAGCCGCCATACATGCCACCTACTGTTTTTCGCAGCTCCAGGCCGCACTTGCAGGGGACACCCATTTCCCGTTGCAGCTCGTAGAGATCAAACAGTTGCTCCAGACTTTGCGGACGAACCACCACTTTCCAGCATCCTCGACAGAAGCTATGAATATGACCCAAGATGTTGTAGAATACACGATGATAGATGTCACACCTGGCCATGGGGTCGGCCTGAACGTAAACCCATGGTGCGTCCCAAGAGACGCTTACGTTCTTGGGAACAAACTTACTGTCCTCCGGTCTCAGGATGAAGCCCTGCCTCTCTAATAACGGCTTCAACTTTCCTATCAAGTCCAGATGATCCAGCGTCATGTACAGATTGTTTCTGCCTTTCTTGGTGTTGATCTGCATTGTCTCTCCTCAAGAGTTCGATGTTTAAGGATTTTTCTACGCTCTTGGGCTTAATTGTTTTGGTTGCCATATTCACTCCGCTGAAAAAGTTGCTGTTGGAGATTGTCCATAGAAATTAGCATCCGGCCCTTTCTTCAAAGCAAAAATATCTGGAGATTTTCCGGCAAACTTTATTTGTAGCTTTCCAGTAGCATATTTTTTTAGCCTCTCAACAGAAATGTTGTTCACTTCTAGTTGCGATGATACGTTACCGCATAGCAAAGTCTTAAACAAAGCAAAGGCGGACTCTGATACGTTTGTCCCAATTTCTATGCTTATAGGATAAGCAAACCTTACTACTTGAATAACCGTGTTAGCGATTGCAGTCTGTGCATTTATGTCTTCTACACCAAAGTTGCGAACTGCTTGTAAGAAAACATCATTTATTTCTGTCTCGGAGGTCATATCACTCAGGGCAATCGACCTTATTGCCTGCAGAGACGCATCAATAACTGTTGAATGAGACGTAAGACTATTTTGGTTTATTTGTCGTATGAGCGATAGAGCTATGTCGGTTATCTCAGAGCTTACATCTACTTCTGTGGAACCTAGGTATCTCACAACTTGAATCACAGCATGTTCGATCTCAGCATCAGAAGATAGGCTATCTATATCAAGGCTTCTAAGAATCCACAGCGTTGTGCTCTCAATTTGAGCATCAGAAGCTACGTCACTGGATATAGTCGCTCTGACGGCTTGAATTATAGGACTCGAAATATCAGTGCCTGCAGTAATCACATTTTGTTTGATCGTTCTAACCAGGGTTAAAACCAGGGCGATTACTTGCACTTGCGATTCTACATCATCTGATAGAATCGTTCCAGCCTTTATTACTGATACTGCAGCGTTCGTGATGTCAGTCGGAGACTGTATATTATTTTCTTGGATCTGCTTGACCGCCGTAATCGCAGCATCCAGGATCTCCGAGCTTACATTTATGTCCAGCCCTTTCACTCGTCGAATGACTTGAAAGACGATGTTTGTCACTTCCGTTTGCGAGTCCACATCGGTAATGTTGAAGTTGCGGACAGCCTGGATCGCAGCGTTTGTGATCTGCGCGGCGGAGCTTATCTCCGCAAAAGCTATCTTCTTGACCGCCTGCACCGCCGCTTGAGTGATGGCTGAGTCCGCGCTGAGGTTCTGGCTAGAAACAGCCCGAATCAGTTCTGCAAGAACGCTGTTCGTTATCTCTGCGGCGGCAATCACATCGCTAGGATCAACATGTCTCGTGAAAGTAGGGGACAGCTGATCTACCGAGACATCGGAAAATATGTCCGAGAATATGAGAACCGTTGCTCCTGACTCTTCCGCCAAATAAATCGCCCGCCACTCAAGCTGCGGCGTGGTCATGATGTCCGAAGTCGAGAGCGTTTCCCGACACTCAAGGAGCGCATTGG
>CAZVCA010000041.1:0-14530 GCA_964626045.1 uncultured Halobacteriales archaeon
GGGCTACCCCACAGCGTCCTAAGCGCTGCGCCGTTGACCACTTGGCTACCCGCGCTCACGCATACTTCCAGGCCCGCCACAATAAGACTCACGAGAGGGATCCCCGCCAATATTAACCTCGCGCGGCCGATACGTAAGCCATGCACCGGGCGGGAGCCGAACGCACCGAAGCCGACACCCTCGCAGCGCTTGACGCGGTCGCCGATCGACTGGAACTCGCCGCCGAAGCCCGGTCTGTCGCCCACGAACTCTACCTCTCCCAGCTACCCGCTGCGGACCGATCGAAGCCCGCGCTCCTCGCTGCGAGTCTCTATGCCGGGTCGCTCATCGCAGGCGACCAGCGTTCACAAGTTGAAGTCGCGGAGGCCGCAAACGTCTCTCGACTTTCGATCGGCTCACGCTGGCGCGAATTGCTGGAAGAAGCCGGGTTCGAGCCGCCAGAGTGGTGACTATCGGATCGCCGACGCACCGTTTTCCCGACCCGTCCGATCCGGCGTGAGGTTCCCGTGCTCGTCGATCTCGCCGCGAACGATCCGGGTGCTGGAAATGATGTCGCCGTCCTCGGCCAGGAGCCGCTTGACCACCACGATCTCCAGTGGTTCCAGGCCGCGGTCGACCCGGATCTCGTTGATCCGCTCCCCGCCCGCTCGTGTTTCCGGGGTCACGACGAGCGCTTCGTATGGCGGTTCGACCGCGATACCGGTCGGTTTGTCGAGTTTGCGCACCTCGAAGGAGCGGTCGGCCGCCGCGGCGAGGTCCGCTAATTCCGCTTCGAGGTCCGCTTTGCGTTCCGGAAAGGGCCGTATATATCGGGGTTCGTGACGCGTTTTGGGGGCGAGCTCGTCGCTCGTCAGCCCGACCGTCAGATCGCCGAGGTCGAGCCCCCGGCGGAAAAGACGTCGATGTCCGTCATGGATGGGATCGAACGTGCCACCCAGCGCCACGTCCATACCGTCAGGTCGAATCGCGAGCGTTTAGAGGTTGGGTTTGCCTACCGACAGTTATTCGTCCTCGTCCGGTTCTTGGACCTCGATCTGGACCGGTTCGGCCGCCCCCTCCTCGTCCATCTCGTCTTGGTCCATCGTGAAAATCGTGTTCAGCTCCTCTTGCACACGGCCCACCACGCTCCCAACCAGCTCGCTGGGGGCGATGGACGTGTACTCGTAGGGATTGTTGCCGGCGCCTTCGCTCTCCCGTTTGCGCCGTTCGACGATCTCCTCGTCGGCGAGTTCGGCCAGGGCTTCCCTGACGGTACTCGGATAGAGGCCAGTTCCTTCGGCGACCTCCTCGCTCGTACTCCAGGCCTGCTGGCGAAGATAGACGTAGATCCGGCCCCGCGTCTCGGTGTCGAGAACCCAGGAAAGGATGTCGATGACCTTCGTATCGAGTTCGTTGACGGCCCGGTCCGCCCCCGCTTCGAGTCGTTCACGTGCGCCACCCTCTGTGTCACCGGGTTCGCCGGCTGTCTCGTCGCTTGCCCCCGTCTCGACCTCGACAGATTCTCCTTCGGGTGCCCCTTCCGAGGGGCTCGTATTCGATTCGTCGGTCGTCGTCTCGTCGGGGGACTCGTCCTCAGTCATGTTGTCTTCACGAGGACAAAAGTGATGGGCGCGTTTAAATCCTCGGCTGGATGATGAGGGCCTCCCGCAACGCCGCAGCCCCGGATTCCGCCAGCACGCGTCGCTGTCGCTCCGCCCCGCTTTCAGTGTCGAGCAGCTCCGCGAGCCCGCTTACCCCCAGCCGGTCGGTTTCCCGATCGACCAGCGTTGGGATCGAGCGACAGGTGCCATCCGGGCCGATCAGGTCCGCATCCCGACCGTAGCGAGTTGCCCGCCACTTGTTCTCGTCAAGCAGTTCACGACGCATCTCGGTCGCCGATTCGCCGTCCTCGTACCGAGCCACGAGGTCCATGACCAGCGCATGCACATATTCGACCAGTGCGTCCACGGGGCCGATCCGATCCTGTGCATCCGGAATCCGAACTTCGACGGTACCGATACCCGTGTGTGGGCGAACGTCGTACCAGAGTTCCCCGGAATCCTTGATCGAGTCGGTCTCGAGCATCTGCGCTTCAAAGTCACGATACGCCGCTGCAGTCCCGAAGGCGGTGGGCATCCCGGTGTTCGGCAGGTTCTCGAATATCTTCGCCCGGGCGGAGGCCAACCCGGTGTCGAAGCCGTTCCAGAACGGTGAGTTCGCCGAGAGCGCTAACACGAGGGGGAGATAGCGGCGGATTTCGTCGCTGACCCACACGGCCTTATCGGCGTCGTCGACCCCCACGTGAACGTGCAAACCGGCCGTCGTGTTGCGGTGCTGTGGATACTGGATCCGATCGAGTTGGGACCGATACCGTGGTTTCTCGGCATGTTCGTGCATACGCCAGTCCGCGGCGGGGTGAACACCGGCCGCGGCGATCCGAAACCCGTGTTCGGCGGCGTATTCCTGGAGGCGTTCGCGGACGGTCCGAACCGCCTCGGGCGCGGCCTCGGGCCCGTCGAGTTTGGCGGTCCGGGTCTCGATCACGAATTTGAACAGTTCGTGATCGACGTCCCCGGTGATCGGAGCCGGGGCCTCGTTCTCGTAGACTAATTCGTCGGATCCGGCCGTCGGAACGCCATCGCTATCGACGACGAAGTACTCCTCCTCCACCCCAACCGTTCCGAGTTCGGCGAAGACGGCATCGGACCCATTCGACATCGATCCGATTCGACGGGCGGTCCACCTAAATAGTTCCTGAAGTCGGCCATTGCTTCGGCCGATCTATCGTGGCGTCCCAACGACAGCCAAGTGATCCTCGTGATACGGGTCGAGGTCTCGCGTGGCGAGGATCTCATAGGACTCACGGAGGGTCTCGAGCGATTCGTCGAAGACCGCGGCTGGATCGCGAGTGACATCCTCGCTGCGGGCTTTGATCGCGAGTAACAGCCGACCATCCTGGGCGAGAAAACGGGCGTTTTCCGTCGCGACTCGAGCCTGTCCAGTGGTCGCGACGTCCTGAATCACCAGATCGAGGTCGCCTTCGACCACGTGTGCATACGTTTCCGGGCGGCGCGCATCGGCCAAAAGCGGGAAGAGGTTTTGTCGACCTTCGGCGACAGCTAGCAGTTCTCGCATCGGCCGCGGGGCGAATTCCACGGCATAGGTCGGCCCGGCCACGTCAGCGACGTGACTGACCGTCGTCCCGGTGGCGGCGCCGAGGTAAAGGACCCTGTCGCCGGCACCGAAACCCGTGTCGAGTCCCGCCTCGAGCATCGCGCCGAGTTTCGACCGGTGGGGGTCCCATCGGCGCCATCCCGCTTCGGTTGGTTCTCCGTACACTGGCTCACCCTTCGTCGCCAGGGCGCGCTCACCATCGAACGCACGTCGCTCGATCCCATCTGGGGAGGTCATTCGGTATCACCTCGTGCCTGAATCGTCTCGATACGATCCTCGAGTTCCTCCAGGAGTTCGGGGTGTCGCTCACCACGGTAGTGATCGATCCGAGCCGCGATTGCCAGCTTCCCGGCAAGCGCTCGGGCCGCTGACCCGCGATCCTCGGGGCGGGTCCCGCGCACCGCTTCGTGGGTGAAGATGATCCCGTGTTTTGGCGACGGTGCGTGCCCTTCGAGGTGGGCGAACAGGGCGTCTTCGGCGCCGAGGACCTGAATCGTCCCACTTGGTTTGCGGGCGAGTGCTTCGAGGCCGCCAGCCAGAGCGATCAGCCGTGCCGCGAGAAACGGATCCGCGAGCATCGTCAGGTTCGGGGCCACACTGGGGGCCTCCTGGCGAATGACGCTCTTGAGGCCGTCGCGCCGCTCGTCGAGGGCTCGAACCGTCCGGGCGAGGCGAATGATCTCCCGCTTTACGGCAGTTTCCGGCTCCCGCTCCGCGACTTCGAGGACGTAGTCAAACCCCTCCCTCGATTCCCCGAACTGGCTGCCGGCCCACTCGGCCACCCGTTCTGCGAGTTCGTTGGTGGTTTCGGTCAGATCATCGATGGCCCGAATCGCGTGGACCAGTTGCTGGTCTGTGGCCTGTTCCCGACGGGCCGTCTCCCGTTTCGCGGCCGCCACTGTCGCTTCGTGAAGAAACGCATAATATGCGTCTTCGTCAGCGGCAAAGCCCGCATCGACGGCTTGGGCCGGCCACGCTGCCGGTTCCGAGGCGCGGCCGTCTCGGATCACTTTGACCGCGCCGTCGAGGTCGCCTGTCTCGAGGTCCTGAAACCAGCCCCGGTCTGCCATACCGGGACTTCCGGGCCGGCCGGGTTAAAGGAGTTGGTCGGAACGGCGAAAGACAACCGTTAAACCGCATCGGCCGGGTAGACACACGTAGTATGAGTCAAAGCGACCGGGCCCGCCGATGTGTCTCCTGTGGGATCAACATCTCGGGGACCAACGCGGCGGCGTTCAAGTGTCCCGAATGTGGCCAGCAGATCTACCGCTGTGCAACCTGTCGGAAGCAGAGTAACCTCTACGAGTGTCCGGATTGCGGCTTCAGGGGGCCATAACATGGGGAAAGTCGCCGCAGTCATCAAGGTGATGCCCCAGAGCCCGGAGCTGGATCTCGACCAACTGCAGGACCGGCTCGAGGCCTCACTTCCGGAAGGTGCGAAGATCAACGACGTCGATCAGGAGGAAGTGGCCTTCGGGCTCGTCGCGCTGTACCCGACTGTCATCGTGCCTGACGACGCTGGCGGCACCGAAGCCGTCGAAGAAGCGTTCCGGTCGGTCGAAGGCGTCGAATCCGTCGCCGTCGAGGAAGTCGGACGGATCTAGACAGCAGGTTTTTCCCGGCGGGGCTCTACTGTGCGAACGTATGCCACACGAGGCTTTCGTCCAGTTGGTCTGTCCGGAGTGCCGGAAGGCATGGCAAGCCACGCCAAGCGATCTCCCCGCCCCGGAGCAGAACTTTAGCTGCCCGAACTGTCATGCGACACGACGGGTTACGGAATTCATGCGCACGGATCGCGACCTCGAAAACCTCAAACAACTCTCCTGAGCGTTAGACCGACGAACGGGCGCCACAGGCGTCACATTCGAGCAGTTCGGCGCCCTGCTCCCGTGTCAGATGGGTATCCGGGAGCCCACACTCCGGGCAGATCACGTAGGCCTCGACGTACTCGTCGATGACGTCGGCGACGCGAGAGGCGTTGAACTGACCGGTCAACCGGGCCCGGCCGCGATCGTCGATGTGCGCACTCGTCCCGAACTCGTCCTGCAGGAACTTGAGCACGTGTGCTTCGGCCCGGCCGACCGCGTCGAGCACCTCCTGGAAGTTCTCGAAGACGGTCACGTTCCCCTCAGTTCGCAGGTTCGGATCCGGAACCTCGAAGCGGCTCTCCTTCTCGGCGATGTCCGGTTTCTCCTCGAGGGCGCGTTCGAGTTGCTCCTCGTAGTCCATACCGATACCAGCACGCGGCCCCCTAAAAGCCTTTCAGCGGGGCGGCCTCGGGGTTTCTCGGCACACCCCTTGGTAACGCGACTCAGAGTAATACTATAACGGTGTAGTCATTACAGACGGTTGCACATGAAAAAACAGGAGCTCATTCACCTGCATGGACTCCTCGCCGAGGTCGGCAATTACTACGAGCGCGTTTCCGCACGAGAACTCGAACTCGACGAGTACGAATCCAAGGGTGTACGACCGACATCGATCCACAAATCGAAAACTGATCACAAGGCGGCTGTTTTTGCACTGGCGAAGGGGATCACGGGCACGATGGACAAGGCAGCGACGACAGAGACCGTCCCAGCCCAAGCTGACTAACGTTCCTCGCGGACCTGCGGTACGTACCCAACGAGAAGCGGCAGCTGTAAAAATCCGCGCTTCGATTACTCGTCGAGTAACTCCTCGAACTCGGGAAGGACGTCCTCGTCCTCGCTCTCCGAGTCCTGCTCCGGGCTCTCTGTATCCCCCGACTCCTCGGGTTCCTCGTCGCTTGTCGAGCTCGAATCTTCAGTTTCCTCATCCGCTGTTTCGAGGACCTCGACCTCGAGGACTTCAAGCGGGATGTTCTCCAGACGCTGGCCGATCTCCTTGCGGGCAATCCGCGAGGCGTGTTCTTCCCGCTCCACGTTGAACACGGTCATCTCCAGTTCGAGGGCGACTAAACTCTCGTCCGCCGCGATGAAAGCCGGGTCGAGGTCCTCGCCACAGTGTGGACAGGTACGGGTGCCCATTTCGATTTCGACGTAATTCAGATCGGGATTGAGCATCTCGCCCGTCTTCGAGATGGCGATCCGAACGGCCTCGTTCGGCGTTTCCACGTCGTACACCGGTACCGCCGCCTCGACGACGACTCGACAATCCATGCGTATGTGTGTGTTACTCCCCCTCGTAAAAATAGATTCGCCCCGATAGGGGGCGTTTTCCGTCCCGACCGTGTAGGGCCGGGAATGGAAACCGGTCGGATCCCGACGGAAACGATCCCAGGAGCCTTCGATCTCGAATGGACCCTGGAGAGCGGGCAAACGTTTCTCTGGCGACGCGTCGAGGAGGACGGTGGCGAGTCTTGGTTTCGAACTGTGAGCGGAGGCGATGTTATCGAGGTGCGCCAGACCGACGCTGGTCTCGACTGGCGCGCCTCGGGTGACCCAGTCGAAACCCTCCGGGAGCGACTCGATCTCGATACCGACCTGTCTCGCGTGCTCGAGGCGTTTCCGGCCGACCCGGTCGTCCAGGCTGCCGTGAAACGATTTCGCGGCCTCCGGGTGGTCACGGAGCCGTTCGTGCCGACGCTGATTTCGTTCATCCTGTCCGCCCAGATGCGAATCGATCGGATCCACGACCTCGTGACCGACCTGCGACGCACGTATGGCGACTCGATCGAGTGGCGTGACGGCTCCGTTTCGACGTTTCCCTCGCCCACAGCACTCGCTGACACGAGCGAAGCCGAACTCCGCGATCTCGGCCTCGGCTACCGCGCCCCCTACGTCAACGCGACGGCGGCGATGCTTCGAGACGGAACAGTCGATGTCGCGGCAATCGAGACCGCCCCATACGAGACGGCGAGGTCCGAACTCACGGAATTCGTGGGCGTCGGCCCGAAAGTCGCCGATTGTGTCCTCCTCTTCTCGATGGGGTTCCCGGAACCGGTCCCGCTAGATACGTGGATCCAGACGGCGATCGAGGAGCACTTTCCGGACACGGCACAGGGGTCATACGCTGATACCTCGCGGGCCATCCGGGATCGGCTGGGCCCGCAGTCAGGATATGCCCAGACCTACGTGTTCACCCACCTCCGAACCGGTGGCGACGCCACGTAACCGAGCCACCCCGTTTTAGGTGATCGCCCGCATAGCCCAGGCTATGATCGATAGCACGGAGATGGGCGTCGTCGACCGAAACGCCGTGGCGCTTGGCGTCCGGGAGACGAACCTCATGGAATCCGCCGGGAATGCAGTCGCGCGGGCCACCAGGGAGGCGACACCAGAGGACGGCATGCTTGCAGTCGTCGCTGGCCGAGGCAACAACGGCGGTGACTCACTCGTGGCGGCTCGATTCCTCGCGGATCTTGATCCGGTTGTTCACCTCCTGGGCCACCCGGATCGTCTCCGCAGCGACGTCACCAGGGAGAAATGGGACGCGCTCGTCCAGGCCGAGGTCGAGACACGGATCGTGCGGGATCAAAGTGAGATCGATATCGGCAACCCGGACACGGTCGTCGACGGGGTGCTCGGGACAGGTGTCTCCGGTGCCCCACGAGAGCCAGAACGGACCGCCATCGAAGCGATCAATGCCACAGCTGCCACCGTCGTGTCCGTGGACGTGCCCTCGGGGATGGACGTCGATACCGGCGACAGGCCGGGCGGGGCAGTCGAAGCCGACCACGTGGTCACGTTTCACGATATGAAGCCTGGGTTGCAGGCCCTCGAGACCGTCACCGTGGCCGACATCGGCATCCCCGAAGCGGCCGACACCTTCGTCGGCCCAGGCGACCTGCAACGGCTCCATCGGCCCGAAACAGCCCATAAAGGCGATTTCGGTCACGTCCTCGTCGTCGGCGGCGGTCCCTATACCGGCGCCCCGGCGCTTGCGGCCCAGGGGGCACTCCGAGCCGGGGCTGATCTCGCGACGGTGCTGGCGCCAGAATCAGTGGCGGATCAGGTCCAGGCCTTCAGCGAGGATCTGATCGTCCGATCACTTCCCGGGGAGCGCCTCGACTCGGCCCACGTCGACCCCATCCTCGAGGCAGCCAGGGACCGAGATGTCATGATCCTCGGCCCCGGAATCGGCGACGCCGCAGTTTCCCTCGAGGCAGTCAAGGGGATCCTCGCGGCCTACGAGGGCCGGGCGGTCATCGATGCGGACGCCCTGGCCGCGGTCAACGAGGTGGATACCGAGGCCGATGCCATTCTCACGCCGCATCGGGGCGAATTCCGACATATCTGTGGTGAGCCCGCCGCCGACCGAGACGGCTGGGAATCGGCCGCGGCAACCCTCTCCGAAGAACTCGAGCAGACGGTCCTCCTCAAAGGGCCGGACGACATCATCGCGGACGGGAAGCGAACGCGGATCAATCGAACCGGGAATCCCGGCATGACCGTCGGGGGGACAGGCGACGTGCTCGCGGGCGTGACCGGAGCCATGTTTGCCACCCTCGAGGCCGAATCGGCGGCCTCCCTCGGGGCCTACCTCACAGGATCGGCCGGTGATATGGCAGCAGCGGACCGGGACGGGGGCCTCCTCGCCTCGGATCTGCTCGAGACGCTTCCCGCGGCGCTGCAGGGTGAGCACCGATGAGCGACGACGAATTGACCCATACGACGAGCGACGGCGAGGCTCAGATGGTCGACGTCGGCGACAAACCGGACACGGCCCGCCGGGCCGTCGCCCGCGGCACGATTCACCTCCAGACGTCGACCGTGGACGCGATCCAGGCCGACGCCGTGGGCAAAGGCAACGTCCTCGCCACCGCGCGGGTCGGCGCGATCCAGGCGGTCAAACACACCTGGGAAACGATCCCCATGTGCCACCAGATCCCGATCACGAACGTCGAGACGGCCTTCACCGTCGAGGACGAGGCAATCACGCTCGAGGTAACCGTCGAGACCACGGGGAAGACTGGCTGTGAGATGGAGGCCCTCGAAGGGACGACGACGGGGTTGAACGTCATCTGGGACATGGTGAAAGCGGCCGAAAAGGACGCCGACGGCCAGTATCCGGACACCCGAATCGACGACGTGCGTGTCGTTGCCAAAGAGAAACGGGCGCTTTCCTGACCGAAAATCCTGTCAGGCGTCGGCGGTCAGATCGCTGGCTTTGGCCCTGGTTTGCTCGACGATAGCCGGTCGGGCCTGGAAGTCGAGGATGACCTCCGCATCCCGGTACTCCACGTCTTCGACGAACGCGTTGTCATAGACCCAGGACACGACGCTCATCGTTTCCTCGGTCATCGGCAACACGAGCCGTTCGCGCTGGCGTTCGGGAAGTTCCCGATGGATCCGTGCTTTGAGAGCCTCGAGGTTCGTCTCCGCCTTCGCGCTGACCGCTACCGGATCCGGGGCCAGTGCGGAGAGGGCGTCTCGTTTCTCCTCCAGTTCCGCCGCATCGACCTGATCGATCTTGTTCAGGACCGTCACGATGGGCGCCTCGTTTCGCTCGTACAGCGTGTCGTGACTGGTCATGAGTTTCTCGCGGATCTCCCCGATCGGCTCGCTGACATCGACCACGAGCAGGACCAGGTCCGCCCGATAGACCGACTCGAGGGTCGACTTGAACGACTCGACGAGCCAATGCGGGAGGTCGCTGATGAACCCGACCGTGTCAGTCAACAACGCGTCTCGCCGTTCGAGGTCGAGTCGTCTGGTCGTCGTCCCGAGCGTGGTGAACAACCGGTCCTCCCGTTCGGCTGTCGGGTCGAGGTCGGGATGTCGATCGGCGTTCTCGCCGACGTCGAGATCCTGCGCCAGGGCCTGCATGAGGGTTGATTTGCCAGCGTTCGTGTATCCGGCAAGCGCGACGAGATCGAAGCCGGACTCCCGGCGCTGTTCGCGTCGGTCCCGTTCGGTCGCCTCGATCCGTTCGAGTTCGTCTCGGATGTTGCTGATCCGGGATTTGATGTCCTGTTCCCGGCTCTCGTCGTATTCCCCCAGTCCCATGAACCCCGGGCGTTCCTCCCGTTTGGCGAGGCTGACCTTCGCCTCGGCGCGGGGGAGTTCGTATCTGAGTTCGGCCAGTTCGACCTGCAGTTGGGCCTTGCGGGTCTGGGCTCGCTGGCCGAAGATGTCGAGGATGAGTCGAAACCGATCCTTGACTTCGACGCCCTTTGGGAGTTCATTCCCGAGGTTGTACACCTGGTAGGGCCCCAGCCGGTTATCGAACACGACGGTCTGTGCGCCCGTCCGAGACACCTGTTCGGCAAGCTCCTCGACTTTCCCCGCCCCGAGCTGCAGGGCAGGATCGGCCGTCCGGCGCTGCGTGCACTCGCCGACCACTTCGTAGCCGGCAGCCGTCGCGAGCTGGCTGATTTCGGTCGTATCCACCTCGCCGCTGTCCACTCGTTTGGCGATGATGGCCCGATCGGTCGCGTTCGTCACTTGCCAGGACGTATGGTTCGTGATTACTTAAGATCACGGCGCACACAAGAGACTTACACGAGAGCGACCGAAGAGACCGTATGGCATTCGAACTTGATCCAACACAACTCGGCCTCGAATTCGGGGGCGGGGCCGTTATCGGGGCGATCATCGGCTTCGCGTTCAAGAAAATCGCCAAGGTGATCGCGGTCCTCGTGGGGCTCGAACTCGCCCTGTTCAAGTTCCTCGAATCGCGGAACATCCTCTCGGTCGACTGGAATCGGCTCTCCGGTGGCATCATCGACGTCACCCAAACAGCGTCGAGTCAGACCCCACCGTCGTGGGTCAACACCATCCTGTCGACCCTCTCCGTCGGCGCTGGCTTTACCGGGGGCTTCCTCGTCGGCTTCAAGAAGGGATAAGCTCCGTCGAGAATCCACTTAGCGTCGCGAAATCTCGTCTTCGTCCCTGACGATCGTCACGTCCGCTTCGCCACTCGAGTGTTCGTTGACCACGTCGTAGAAGTCGTTTTGCAGCCCCGCGGGAAAGGTCATGACGCCGATCCAGGAGCCGTCAGCTTGCCATTCCTCCCGCTCGAGCTCGCCGAACTGTCGAATCTGTGATTGAGCGCTGCCCGCGTAGTCGGGCGGTATCTGGACCGCCATCGTCACCTCGTCGAAGCGGATCGGAATGATCGGACGCAGCGCATCGAGGGCGTCTTCGACCTGGGATTCGACTGGCTCCATCGGGTCGACGTCGAAGCCGGCCTCTTCGAGGGCGTTTTCGATCCGATCCGGCGGGTGGGGCGCATCGTCCATCTGTGGGTTCACCGCGTTGCGGGCGATGCGTTCGATGAGCTCGCGGCGCTTGCGTTCGAGCATCTCCCGGCGCTGTTCGGCGGTGATCTGAATCTCCCCGCGTTCGATTACCTCCGGAATGATCTCGAGGGGATCTGTCGTCCCGAAGACCTCCTCGACGTCCGCCTCGGCCGGTCGATCCCCTCGCGAGGCGTTTTCGAAGACGTCCCTGGCGGCGATGACGTCCTCGAGGTCGCCCTCGAACTCGTCCCGCTTGATCGACAGGGCCGCGTCCGGATCGACCAACACTTCGAAACGAGCCCCGTGGGACTCCAGTCGAGCCGTCACGGCATCGTCAAGTGATATCATGGACTGGTGTAGGAGTGGTGGGGTGAAAAATGTAGCACGTGCCGGGTCACTCGGACAGCAGGTCGGCATCCGCGAGCGCGGCCTCGATATCGTCGTCGGTCAGTTTGCGGTACTGTTCGGTTTCGGCATCGACCGTTGCCGCGCCGACCCCCGTTGGATCGACAGGGTCCTCCGTGACCGAATCGAGGGCTTCGAGCCCGAGTTCGACGGCATCCGCGAGTTCGATCTCCGGGTCGTAGTGCTCTTCGAGGAACGACTGCAGCTCGTCTCGGTCGGACCCGATGGCGATGGCCTGCCACTCGTAGGGGGTGCCACTTGGGTCCGTCTCGTAAAGCCGTGGCCGGCCCGCTTCGATACCACCGATGAGCAACGCGACGCCGAACGGCCGAGCCCCTCCGATCTGTGTGAACTGCTGGATATGATCGGTCACCTCCTTCGTGAGGGTTTCGACGCCGATGGGCTCCTCGTACCGCAGGCGGTTCACCTGGGCGGCCCGGCGGGCGTAATCGATGAGTCGCCTCGCGTCCGCCACGTGGCCCGCGCTCGCGATGCCGACGTGATCGTCGGCTTTGTGCAACTTCTCGACCGAGGACTGCTCGACCAGCGGCGACCGGGTCGGTTTGTCGACGACGAGGGCGACGCCGTCTGCCGCGCGGATCCCGATACTCGCGGTGCCTCGTTTGACTGCCTCCCGGGCGTATTCGACCTGATAGAGCCGGCCGTCCGGTGAGAAGATAGTGATACCTCGATCGTAGGCCTGCTGTTGTTGTCCTTGCATGTTCAGAGTGCCTCCGGTGTCGTCCCGACGAAGTGGCCATCCACCGAGACGTCGACCCGATCGTCCCGGTAGACCGCCGTTCCGTTCCGACCGCGAAACTGGATCGATTCCGTAGCTTCCTGGGGAGGGGGCCCGCCCAGATGGTGTTTCCGCGTCGCTTTGACGGTCCCACCGATCCCCCGGACCCCGACCCTGACCGGCTCCCCGGCGATCCGTTCGATAGTCGCCAGTGCCGCCCGGGCAGCGTCGGTTTCACCGCGACGAACCCGCACGATGGCCGCACCGCCGCCCCGCCAGTAATCAACCTCGATCACCTGCAAGTCCACGGCGGCACTGGCCGCATCACCCAGCAGCGTTCTGCCGGCAGACCAGACCGCCGCCTGGAGTGCCTGCCGGTCGAGTGCGGCATCCGGCCAGGCTTCTATCTCGACCGCGAGATAGCGGTAGCGCGGCCGCAGGTGTTTCGGCAGGTGTCGCATGGCCATTGGTACTACTGGCACTGTTGTAACTCCACGGATCCCAGAACCTCGATATCAGGATTCGGGATCCTCGGCGACCCACACCCCAGGACCGACGTGGGATGGATCCCGACGCTCGCGAGTTCGGTCGGCAATATCCCCCCATGCGGCCAATCCCTCGCGAATCGTCGAGGCCTCGAAGCCGATCTGCTCGCCCACCGCGACGAGCTCCCGGGGGCCGCGGAGTGCCAGATGGGTTCGCGGGGAGCCCGAAACGACGAACGGAGCACCCGCGTCCTCGATCAGTTCGCGGAGCTTCCGGAGCCGTTTGATCGTCCGGACCCGCTTGCCACCGGATTCCCGGAGAACGCCGCCGAGGTCGATTTCGATCGCGACCTCGTTTTCGGCGGCCGCGGCCGCGATGACGTGGTTGATGTCACCGTCACCACCCATCGGATCGGCGAGGACGTCCACCCGGGGGGATTCGGCGACGAAGCGGTTCATATCCGGATCACGTCCCTGGACAAGCAGCACCTCCGCTTCCGGGCGGCGATTCCCGATCGCCCCGCTTGCGGTCCCCTTGTCTCGTGCCGTGATCTCGATGCCCTCGACGATGTCGATACCGTATCGGGAGACGAGTTCGGCCCGGTCGATGGTGGCCATATTCCCCTGTCGATTGCGTAGCACGACCCCGTCGAATCCCGCGTGGGCGGCCGTCAAGACGAATCTGCCGGGCGTCGTTTGGCCATCTGCCTGGACGTGAACACCCTCGTACATGGGCTACTGGAGGGCGGATCGGGCGTTTTCGAGAGCTGCGTCCCGATTGGCCGGATAGGCCTCGACCTTCGCTCTGAGCGTCAGTCCATTGCCGAACGCGAGGTCACCCCGAGCGGCGGCCTGTTTGTCCAACCCGATATACAGCGCGTTGTTGTCGTCGAGGCGCTGGTCCAGTTCCGAGCGGAGCCGATCGAAGCCGAGGTCCCGTTCCAGGCGGTCGAAAATCATCTCGATCTCCGTCGCTCGCTCTACCCGAGCGCTCAATACGAGGATCGAATCGCCGTGATGACCTTCCCCTTCGGTCGCGTCGATGGTGGCGTCGTCCGGGAGGACCGTTCTGAGGGCGTCACGGACGCGGTCTTCGGCCTCGGTCGCATAGCAAAACGCCCGCAGATCAACGTAATGAAAGGGAAGCCCCATCCGCCTCAGTCGTCCTCGGCCAGTTCGAGATGGTCCTCCGGCACGCCGGCTTCCTCGCCGTCCTCGAAGGAGACCGTGTAGTTCGCGTCACCGAACATCGTCTCGACGACCTGTGTCACCGTGCCGATTTCGCCGTCGTACTCGCTGTGCTCGTCCAAAAGGCGTACCTCGTCGTCTTCTTCGAATGGCATGTATCGGCCTATTTTCCCGGCTCATTAAAGTCAACCGGTCTCGGCCACCGAATCGGCGGTCTCAGTCGATGCGATCGATCGCTTCCTCTCCCTCTTCGTCCCCGAGGAGTTTCCAGATCAGGGCGATGAGGATCAGTGCGACGCCGACTTTGAGGATTGTTCGTCCCATATATACCGATAGGTTTGCCCCAGATATACGTTTTCGGGCCCGTGCCGGCAGCGGTACCCTGGACTATCAGGT
>CAZVCA010000042.1:0-13703 GCA_964626045.1 uncultured Halobacteriales archaeon
GAGTTCCGGACCGTCGCGGACACCGTCGTCGACCTGAGTGCCGACTTCCGGCTCTCGGATCCGGCCGATTACGACACCTGGTACGACGGTCACGTCGCCCCCGAATTACTCGACGACGCGGTATACGCACTGCCTGAAATCGGCCGCGAGGGGCTCGAAAACGCCTCGCTGATCGCGACCGGGGGATGTAACGCCACCGTGACGATGCTCGGCCTGTACCCCTTCGTCGATCACGGGCTCGTCGAACCGTCGGATCGGATCGTCGCCGACCTGAAGGTTGGCTCCTCGGAGGGCGGGGCCGGAGGCGGACCAGCCTCCTCGCATCCGGAGCGGTCCGGGGTCGTGAGACCGTACGCGCCGACAGGTCACCGGCACGAAGCGGAAATCGAGGAGCAACTCGGGCGGGGTGTCTCCTTTACCGTCCACGCAGTCGATATGGTCCGCGGCGCGGCGGCCACGAGCCACCTCTATCCCAGTTCACTCCCCGAGAAAGCCGATATCTGGCAGGCGATCCGGGACAGCTACGATGACGAGCCCTTTGTCCGAATCGTCACCGGTGGCGGGGGCGTCTATCGGTATCCGGAGCCCAAAGCCGTCGCGGGGACGAACAACGCCGAAATCGGGTTCGAACTCGACGAACGGAACGACCGCATCGTGGTGTTCAGTGCCATCGACAACGTCATGAAAGGCGCCGCGGGGCAAGCGGTTCACGCCGCGAACGTCGCCTTCGGTTTCGACGAGACTGATGGCCTCGAATTTACGGGTCTGCACCCGGTAGGATCGCCATGACCGTCGTCGTCAAAATCGGCGGGGCAAAAGCCGTCGATCCGGAAGGTGCCCTCGCCGACGTCGCCTCCCTGGTCGAGGCGGGAGAATCAGTCGTCGTCGTCCACGGCGGCTCCACCGCCGTCGACGAGACCTTGGAACGGATGGATATCGAACCCGAATACGTCGAGACGCCGAGTGGCGTCGTGGGTCGGTTCACGGACGCCGAAACGATGGACGTCTTCAAGATGGTCTTCGGCAAGTTGAACCTGGACATCGTCACCCAACTGCAGAACCTGGGGACCGACGCCATCGGCCTCTCCGGCCCGGATGGCCGGGTCCTCGAAGGCGCTCGCAAGTCCGCTGTTCGGGTCGTCGAAGACGGCAAGCGCAAGATCAAACGGGGCGATCACTCGGGAACGATCGAATCCGTCAACGACCAGTTGTTGACCCTGCTTCTCGAGGAGGGGTTCACCCCGGTCGTAAGTGTCCCGATGCTCGCCGACGACGGAACCGCCGTGAACAGTGACGCGGACCGTGCCGCCGCTGCCGTCGCGGGCGCCCTGGAGGGGACCCTCGTTTCGCTGACGGACGTCGCCGGCGTGTATCGCAACCCCGAAGATCCCGAAACGCGGATCGAGTCCGTCGAAACGCCCGACGGGTTCGCCAGGGTCGAGGACGCAGCGGAGGGTTTCATGGGTCGAAAAGTTATGGCCGCTCGTGAAGCCCTCGAAGGCGGGGCCGAATCGGTCGTCATCGCGGACGCAAACGCGGAGGAGCCGATTTCGCAGGCCCTCGCCGGCGAGGGGACGACGATCAAGCCGGAGGCGGTGAATTCCACATGAGCGAGTTCGTCTTCTCCCCGAAACCGATCCGTATCGAATCCGGCGATGGAGCCTCGCTTACGGACGAAAGTGGTACCGAATACCTCGACATGGGGGCAAGTTACGCGTGCACGCCCCTCGGCCACGCCCACCCAGCGGTTGTCGATGCCCTGACCGAACAGGCCGAACAGTTGACCTACGTCCAGGGCTCGTACCCGGTCTCCGTCAGGGAGGAGCTCTATGACCTGCTCCCGGAGCTGGCGCCGGAGCCGATCGATCACGCCTGGTTGAGCAATTCCGGCACCGAGGCCAACGAGGCGGCGATCAAGTTCGCGCGCCACGCCACCGGCCGTTCGAAAATCCTGGCCATGACGGGTGGCTTTCACGGTCGGACCCTCGGTTCGCTCGCGGCGACCTGGAAGCCGAAATATCGCGAGGGCTTCGAACCGGTCGCCGGAGGGTTTGACTTCGTCACCTTCGATGACGAAACCGAACTACGCGAGGCAGTCGACGAGGAGACCGCGGCTGTCATCGTGGAACCGATCCAGGGCGAAGGCGGGATCAATCCTGCAAGTGATGGATTCCTCAAAGCAGCACGAGAGGCGACCGAGGAAGTCGGTGCCGCGTTGATCTTCGACGAAATTCAGACCGGTGTCGGCCGGACCGGTTCGATGTGGGTGGCCGATCAGGTCGATGTCACCCCCGACATCATCACCACGGCGAAGGGGATCGCGAACGGCCTCCCCCTGGGAGCCACGCTCGTCCGGGAATGGATCGCCGAAGACGCCGGCAACCACGGGTCGACCTTCAGTGGCGGCCCGACGGTCGCCGCGGCGGCGAAAGCCACACTGGAGACGGTTCGGGACGAGGCCCTTCCCAATCATGCCGGAGACCTCGGCGACCGGTTCAGGGCGGACCTCGAAGCTGCGATCGGTGATCGCGTGAAAGACGTCCGCGGCGAGGGACTCATGATCGGTATCCAGCTCAAACGGGGCGCAAACCGGGTCGTTCGGGACCTCGCGATGGAGCATCAAATACTTGCCCTTCCCGCTGGCCGGACTGTCGTCCGCTTCCTGCCGCCGCTTATCATCGGAGACGCCGAGGTGGATCGGACGGTTGAAGCAGTTGAAGCCGTGATCGATTCGACCTGACATGCCACGAGTCACGAGCAAGGAGGCGCGGTCGCTCCTGCAGGAGATCGTCGAAATCAGGTCCGTTTCGGGCTCGGAGACCGAGTGCGCCACGCGTCTCGAGCGGTTCTTCGAGACACACGGCCGTGACGCCTGGATCGACGAGGCGGGCAATCTACGGGCGCCCGCGGACGACTCGGTGTTGCTCACCTCGCATATGGATACGGTGCCGGGAACGATCCCGGTAGAGGTGACCGAGGGCGTGCTCTGGGGCCGTGGCAGCGTGGACGCGAAAGGGCCACTCGTCGCCATGGCGGTCGCCGCCGTCAACACGGGGGTCAGTTTCGTCGGGGTCGTCGAGGAGGAAACGACCTCGGCGGGGGCGAGACACCTCGTCGAGACGCGGGACCGACCCGCGGCCGTCATCAACGGCGAACCCTCCGGGTGGGAGGGGATTACAGTCGGCTATCGAGGAATGCTTCGTGGGGCGGCCACGTTGACGACCGAGGTCGGACACACCTCGCGCCCGGAACCGAACGCCATCCAGCAGGCCATCGACTGGTGGTCGACGGTCGAAGCGACCTTCGAAGACGGCGATACTGTGTTCGAGCAGGTCACGCCGAAACCGGTCGAGATCAGTGGCGGCACGTCGGCGGACGGGTTCGAGTTCGAGGCGCGGGTCGACGCCCAGTTCCGCATCCCACCAGCACTGGGGGTTGCCGGGCTGAAGGAAACGGTCGAGGAGATCGGCGGCCCAGCGATAACCTGGACCGACGGCATCGAGCCGGTCATGGAATCGCCCCGAAATCCGGTTGCCACGGCGCTCAGACGGGGTATTCGTGCGACGGACGGCGATCCGAGCCACCTCCGGAAAACCGGCACGAGTGACATGAATATCTACGCCCAGGCCTGGGACGTGCCGATGGCGACCTATGGCCCAGGCGATTCGTCGCTCGATCACACCCCGGAGGAACATATCGAGCTCGACGGGTTCGATCGGGCGATCTCGGTGTTGGAGACGGCAGCCAGGTCGTTGGGGTGAGACCAAAACGCTGATAGCCCGGTTTTCCCTGTGATGGAGTAGATGGGATTTCCGAACTCGCGAGCCGAACGCCTCTGGACGGCCGGTGTCGGAGGGATTCTCGCCGTGCTCGTCAGCGGGTCGATTTTGCTTCCCGACCTCGTCTACGCTCGCTTCGTCTGGCGGTACTTCTGGGGCCCAGTCGCCGCTGACGCCCACAGCGCCCAGGCAGCCGCGTACAACGGCGGCGACGTGCTCTTTTTCGACTCAGCTGCGGCGGCGAATATGGCGGCCGGACCGGTCGCGTATCCCGGATACACGGTCGTTTCCGAGATCGGGTACGCCGTGACGCTTTTGATCTCCCTCGGCGGGGTCGTCTTCCTCCTCAACCGACTGGATTTCGACCTCGACGTCGGGATCATCTATCCGCTCTTCCCGTTCATGCTGTTCGGTGGGGCGCTCCGGGTCCTCGAGGACGCCCAAGACTCGTTGGCTGGAACGGGTCAGAGCCTGATTCCGTTCCCCTGGAATGCCTTGCTCATCAGTCCGCTCATCTACTTCACCGTCTTCGGCCTGACCCTGGGGATGTTACTCGTCTCGATCCGCCTGCGGAAGGCGGGGCGGTTCGAGTCCGTCGACAGGCCGCTTGCGATCACCGGCACCGGATTCCTCGCCCTGTCCCTGCTCGGGCTGGGCTGGCTCGCGCTGACCACCACGCAGGTGGCGTTTCACCCGAGTTTCACCGTCCTGACGATCGGCGGATCGACAGTCATAGCGGTCGGTGGCTGGTGGGCCATCCGACGGTACCTCCCCCAGGTCGCCGATGGCACACCGGTGCTGGGGGCGCTCATCCTGTGGGCCCACAGCGTCGACGGACTGGCAAACGTGCTGGGGATCGACTGGGGCGCTGAACTGGGACTGGCGGCTGATCTGGTGCCCAAACACCCCGTGAACCGCGCCGTCATCGAGCTCACCGTCAGTGTCGTTCCCGAAGGCGTGACAGCCGTCATCGGCGCCGCGTGGGGCTTTCTCCTCCTCAAAATCGTGGCCGCGATCGTGGTCACTGGGCTCTTCGATCGACCCATGATCGAGGAGAGCCCCCGCTTTAGTGCGCTGCTCCTGCTCGCGGTCGTCGCTGTGGGACTCGGCCCAGGGACGCGGGATATGCTCCGAGCGACCTTCGGGGTCTAAATCGCTCGCTACGGATACGGGTGAAAATCACGGTCCAGCCGCGCCTCGAAGCCCATATCCGCGGGGACTGAACGAGCCCGTTCCCCAAAGAACGGTTCATCGACGAACAATGGCTGGGCCGACGGCGACAGCACGCGAACCGCCGTAAATCCGAGCCGTTCGACATCTCGGCTCGTCACCGCGGCCCCGTAGGCCGCCAGGTCGGCCCCAGCCATCCGGTCGAGCACGGCCGACAGTTCCTCGCGGCCCTCCGGAACAGTTTCCGGGCCGACGGCGCTGGCCGGAACCGTTTCCTCGGCTGTAAGCATCGATTCCGCGACCCCCGGTTCTGCCGCGTATCGGCCGATTTCGCCACCTGCCTCGGTGGCCTCTGCCGGTCCGAGGTCACGAAGTTCCATCCAGTTCTGAATGGCCTCCGACAGGGCGTCGATGGCCGCCGCCTCGGGGTCGAGATCGGCCGCCGACCCGAGCGCGAACCGCGGGAACGAATCCCGATGAACCGCAACCGACACGACCGGTACGTCAACATCCTGTGTCACCAAAAGCGGCGTGACCGACAGGCCGTTCCCGTTGGCCCGTTCGACCATCGTGTCGAAGGTTTCGTTTGCCACGTCGAGGCCGAGCGGGTCGAACGTCGAGTACCAGGCGAGCATCGTCGCGTCCCGCTCGAGGACCTCGTACAGCCCCGAAAGCGTCGCTTCGACCCCGCTGTTCCCGAGTCCCAGCCCCGTCGTGATCGCTTGGCCGAGGGTCCCCTCAGGTGGTGGGTAGAAGACCAGATCCGCCGGTAACGAGACATCCGTCCCGGCCTGGAGGTCCGTCCCCGGGACCACCGGTATCTCGTCCGTCTCAGCGACCGTGGCTGCGTCGACGCTCACGAAGGACTCGGGTGCTGGCCCGTCAATCGAGCCCGGAGAAACCTGTTCGAACTCGTCGGTTCGGTACGTCCCCGCGCTGTACCGCTCCAGCCCCTCACCGATGGCCTTCATGAAGGCCCGGTCCCAATCCGGAGCGACACCAGCCGCCCGATCCGGGGCGACGCCGTCGCTCCATTCCGCGGTCGAGGTGATCGCGGCGAAGTAATATGGAAGCGGGTAGGAGTCGTGTTCGCCGATCCAGGGAACGATCCCGAGTCGGTCGTCGACGGCCATTTCAGCGGCCTGGGTCGCCTCCTCGAGGGTTCGGCCGCCCTCGTCCAGTTCCAGGGTTCGATCCCGCTCGGGTGCGTGCTCACACGAGGGGACGGGAAGCAGGGACCGTTCGGCGTATGGCACCTCGATCACCACCCCGGCGACTTCCGCCCCGGAGAACGCCCGGATCGCCTGCAGGCCGGCATAGGAGCCCGCCAGTCTGGCGACCGGCCGCTCGGCGCTCGCTTCCTCACCTGCCTGGACCTCGTTCGCTCGGACCCGAGAGCGCAGACACTCGTAGCAGACGTATCCCGGCTGGAAGGTCGTCACGGTTGCTGAGAGCCCATCCACTGGCCGGCCACCGATCCCGCCGAGTTCCACGGCGATCCACGGGGTCTCCGAGGAGGCGGCTTGTTCGTTCGCCGTCTCGAAGCCCTCGCTCCCGGCGAACCCGACGACGATCGCCAGGTCCGCGCCAGGTATCTCCGAAAGCGATCCGCGGGTGACTGCGACCTCCGAGTCCGCGAGCATCGCTTCGGCTGATTCGACGGCAGGTCCCTCGCCGACTAGCAGCGCCGGCATGCCTCCCTCACGTTTTGCATACCCCATTCGAGCGGTCAAAGCGGCAAAAGGGTAGTGGCTACGCCCCCGAAAGTTACGCCGGTAGACAGACTTACAAAGAGCCCACTGCGCATTCCTCGTATGGACTTCGACCCTGTGGAAAAGCGAGATCCCGACGTTGCAGCGGCCCTGGAAGGCGAGACGACACGACAGCAAGACACCCTCGCGATGATCGCGAGCGAGAACCACGCCTCCGAAGCCGTGCTCGCGGCCCAGGGGAGTGCCCTGACGAACAAGTACGCGGAAGGGTATCCAGGCGCTCGCTACTACGGCGGGTGTGAAAACGCCGATACCGTCGAGGAACTGGCCCGTCAGCGAGCCAAAGAGTTGTGGGGGGCCGATCACGCGAACGTCCAACCGCACAGCGGCACCCAGGCCAACATGGCTGTGTACTTCAGCATCCTCGAACCGGGCGATAAGATCCTCTCGCTCGACCTCGAACACGGTGGCCACCTCAGCCACGGCCATCCGGTGAACTTCTCCGGCACGCTTTACGAGGTCGAGCAATACGAGATGGACGCGGAGACCGGCCGCATCGATTACGAAGGACTGGACGAACACGCACGCGAGTTCGAACCGGACATCATCGTCTCGGGCTACTCGGCGTACCCGCGAGTCGTTGACTGGGAGCGAGTGCAGGAAACAGCCGACGCCGTCGACGCCTATCACCTGGCCGACATGGCACACATCACTGGCCTGGTCGCCGCCGGCGAACACGCGAACCCGGTCGGGATCGCGGACTTCGTCACGGGATCGACCCATAAGACCATCAGGGCCGGGCGTGGCGGCATGATCCTCACGGACGAGGAACACGCCGACGTCATCGACCGAACCGTCTTCCCGGGAATCCAGGGCGGCCCACTCATGCACAACATCGCTGGCAAGGCCGTCGGCTTCGGCGAAGCCCTGGAGCCGGAATTCGACGCGTACATCGAGCAGGTCGTCGCGAACGCCCGCGCCCTGGGCGAGAGCATGCAGGAACAGGGCTTTACCCTCGTCTCGGGTGGCACGGATACTCACCTCATCCTCGTCGACCTCCGAGATTCACACCCCGACGTAACGGGGAACGAAGCCGCCGACGCCCTCGAAGAAACCGGCATCGTGCTGAACGCGAACACGGTTCCGGGCGAGACCCGCTCCGCGAAGGAGCCATCGGGCATCCGCATCGGCTCGCCAGCACTGACAACCCGTGGTTTCGACGAGGCCGAAATGCGGGAGGTCGGCCAGCTCATCGGGCGGGTTATCGACAACATCGACGACGAGAGCGTCCTCGAGGAAGTCAGCGCGGCGGTCGACAGCCTGACTGACGAACACCCGCTTTACGAGTAGTCAGCAAGTGCTTGCAGGGCGGATTCGACCGCCGCTTCGCCGGTTCCGGTTCGGATGTACTCGCCGACCGCGTTTGCCGCCTCGACCAACTGCTGGGCCATGGCGGGCTCGATCGCCCCTTCCAGGGCGCGCACCCGCCGCAGGTGATCGTCGAGCCGTTGGAGGAACGCGCCGGCGTCCACCGATTTTTCGTCAGCGTCCTGCCAGGTCTTCAGCGCCTCGCGATAGGCTTCGACCGCCCTCGCGACCGCCAACCCCCGAGGCCCGGCCATTGCCTCTGGAACCGTCTCGGTCGCCGGCCAGTCGCCGTCCGCAGCGGCTTCGAAGAGTCGCTTGGCGTACGCCAGATCGAGGTCCGCCTCCTCACGAGGGGGGCCCATCAGAAGCCGTAGTAACTGCGCGACTTGCAGGACTTCGTTGGCGGCCAGATAGGTCTCATCGAGGTCGCGAAGTTCACCGCCGTGGATGAACCCGCGCCGGCGGACGTACTGTCGTGCGGTCTCCTCGGCTGCTTGGCCAGCGTCGCGGTACCGACCCCCTTCGAGAGCCTCGATTGCCTCGGTCAGATCGAGTTCTGCCGGGCGGTCGGTATGCATCGCCCGCTCTCCGACCCCGACTGTCCGGAGACTGCCACACTCCGGGCAGGCCGGGCTGCCGGTCTCGTAATAGGAAAACCGCGTGCCACAGTCCGTGCACTCCCGATTCCCGCGAACCTCCATAGTATCAGTTCGTGTGCCGGGGTCAAAGGCCGTGTGGTCGGTTGCGGGCAACCCTTTTGGGACCGTCTCCCGATACTCGGGTATGCCCGTTCGACCGGCCACCTTCTCCATCGTCGCCCGTGATCCCGACCAGGACGCGATCGGTATCGCCGTCCAATCGAAATTCGTCAGCGTCGGCTCAGTCGTCCCGTTTGCCGCGGCGGACGCCGGCGGGATCGCCACCCAGAGTTACGCGAACGTCGCCTACGGCCCGGACGGGCTGGAGTTGCTCCGCGAGGGCACAGACGCCGGAACCGTCATCGATGAATTGACTGAATCCGACCCGGAGGCCCCGAGCCGACAGGTGGGCATTGTGGGAACCGACGGCTCGATCGCGGCGTTCACCGGCGACGACTGTCATGAGTATGCGGGTGACCGGCAAGGTGACAATTACACCGTCCAGGGCAACATATTGGAGGGACCGGAGACCCTCGATGCCATGACCGAGGCGTTCGAAACCACGGAAGGTGGGTTACCTGAACGGCTGCTGGCCGCCCTTCACGCGGGGAACGAGGCAGGCGGGGACAAACGCGGCGAGCAGTCAGCGGCGATGTACGTCGTGAAACCCGAAGGCGGGTACGACGGCCGAAACGACCGCTGGATCGACGTCCGGGTCGACGATCACGAACGGCCGATCGCGGAACTCGAACGGGTCTTCCGCATCTACGACGTGACGCTGCTGGAACGGGCCGAACCCGACGAACTCCGCCAGCTCTCGGGCCCGACAGCCGAATCCGTCTTCGAGATTCTGGCCGATCTGGGACACTACGACGGCGATCCCGGCCCCAACGTTGGTGAGGCAGAACGGGAGGCACTGGAAGCGTTTCGCGGGGTCAACAACTTCGAGAACCACTCCCTCGACGTGATCGAAGACGCGATCGCGAGAGGGTTTGCAGAGGCCGAAGGGACCGGGACCGAGAAGCTGGTCAACGCCATCTGGCACGGCCTCTCCCGGCTCGAACGGGCCTAACTCGGGGTTCGAACGGCCCAAATTCGCGGTTCGATCGGGCCTAGCTCGCGGTTCGGACGGGTCCCAATCGGCCAGGCTACGACGAAGCCCTTTGTCGCGAAGGTATGCGGCGGACGGTAGATTTAAACCCGATCATCGATATGTATCGGGTGACGCTTCGCTTTGGAGGGCCGAAGCGTCAGCGGGGACCAACTCAGGGCGGCAGCGGGATCGGTTCGATCCCGCTACCTTTTGTGAACCGAACAGAGCGGCGCCTAGCGATGCAATACTGCCGGGTTGCGCTGACCTGACCGACCGCCGGGAGATGGTGTCGCTTTGAGCGAATGACGTTTCAGATTGCGTTCATCCGCTTCGATCGCTCTGAACGGGGTTTCAAGCCAATATACTTAAGGGAACGTGGCATGAATCCGATATCAGGGTTCACACATGTATGACTTGACAGGGTTTCAGCGGGACCTGCTATACGTGGTCGCCGGGTTGGAAGATCCACACGGGCTCGCGATCAAGGAGGAACTCGAACAGTACTACGAATCGGAAATTCACCACGGTCGGCTCTATCCGAACCTCGACACGTTAGTCGACAAAGGGCTGATCGACAAAGGTGAACAGGACCAGCGCACGAACTTCTACTCCGTCACCCGTCGGGGTCGACGCGAAATCGAAGCGCGTCGGGAATGGGAACACGAATATCTCGACGCGGACTGATCGGATTCGAGCCGGCGACCCGAGTAATTACTCGTCTGCTGTCCCGTCGCTCCCAGACGCCTCGGGAGATGCTTCCATCGGATCGGGCACCGTCTCTGGTTGAATCGGGGCGCCAGCGACCAGTTCCGGCAACACGAGCGCCACGAAGTGAACGAGCAACACCAGTAGCATCGGCCCGAAGAAGAGCCCATACCAGCCAAAGAGCAACGGCCCGAAGATGTACGCCAGCATGACCATCCCGAGATGGAGGTTCCGCCCGGAGACGTAGGGGCGTAAGACGAGATCCGGGATCACGTCGACGATGACAAAGGACACCGCGACAAAGACAACGGGAAACCACAACAATCCGGGCTCACCGCCGGTGCGGACGAAAAGGTAGATCGCCCCGGGCACGTAGATGATTTTGATCCCGATCACGGGGATCAGGCTGGCCACACCAGTTAGCAGCCCCAAAAGCGCCGGATAGGGGACCGCGATCCCCGCGGGAGAGAGGAGGTTGAGGAACGAATACGCGGCCGCGCCGATGATCCCGGTCAACGCGGCATTCAAAATGTTCCCGAAGAAGATGTTCGAGAAATCCTGATCGACCCGGGCCATGTACGCTTCCATGACCCCCTCCGAATCCGCGAAGCGTCGCCGCCACCACGCCGCGAGCCGATAATCATCACGCAGCAAATAGAAGGCGAGGATAATGATGATGAAAAGATGCAACGCTCCGAGGCCGAAAAAGCCCAGATAGGTGCTCGCTTCCTGAATCACCGTCTGGAGGGTTTGCATCGTGTCGGGACCCGCCGCCAGTGAGAGCGGATCCGCGATGACCGCCGAAATGTCGAAGTAGGGAGCAAGCAGCTGCTCCAGTGGGTGGATGCCCACGTCCCGTGTATCGAGGAAATTGTTCAGCTCCTGCAAGGCGATCGCGATGGTATAGAAAGCGAGCAACAGTGCAGGCAGCGCCAACGCGAGCAGGGAAACCGCCGCTGCCAGCGAGCGGTTCGGGAGGAACCGTTTGATCCGGCGGTAGATCGGTCTGGTGGCATAGTAGACAAAGATCCCGAACACGAACGTGCCGATGAAGGAAAAGAGCAGGTAGCCGACCACACCCGCAAGGGCAGCCGCGATCGCCCACCACCCGACCCGGTCGCGATCAACCCGGCTGATCGTGCTCATAGGGGATCCAGGACCGGCGCGGTAAAAACATCATGGGACGATCCGGTCGATGGCGGGTCTGTTCAGAACTGATACCGGCGATCCTCGTCCCCGCCCGACAATTCGCCCATCCCGGGCATGTCCTCGTAGGTCATCCCCGAGAGGTACTCGTCGTAGGTCACGTTGTACCGGCCCCGCAGGTGAAAGTCGAGTTTGCCAGTTTCGACCGTCGATTGAAAGAGCATGTGGATCGCTCGCGAGATCAGGGCGGAGGAATCCTCGTTCTCGAGAGCCGCCTGGAGCATCGCGAGTTCGAGCTGGCTTTCGTCGTCGAGTTCGAGTGTCGTCGCTTCGAGTCGGTCATGTGCGTCTTCGATGTCCTCGGTCAGCTCCTCGAGTCCCATGGACCGCTTTCGGAGAGCCAGGAAAAAACCCGTTTCGAACCCGTGCTGGCCCGCGGCCGATTCGACAGGGACCCGCAGGCTTTCAAACACAGCCATGCTACGCCTGTCACGATGCAAGGTGGGCTCGGATCGGTCGATGTCGAGGAAGTTCGGGAAGCACTCCTGACCTGGTACGAGGCCGATCACCGATCCTTTCCCTGGCGCGAGACGGATGACCCCTACGCCATCCTCGTCTCCGAAGTGATGAGCCAGCAGACCCAACTGGACCGGATCGTCGATGCCTGGGAGGCCTTCCTGGATCGATGGCCGACGCCCGAAGCCCTGGCAACTGCCGATCGATCCGACGTCGTCGCGTTCTGGTCCGACCATCGGCTTGGCTACAACAACCGCGCCCGCTATCTGCACGAGGCGGCCGAGCAGATTCAAACGGAGTTTGACGGACAGTTCCCCCGGGAGCCAGCTGAGCTGGAGGAGTTGATGGGCGTCGGGCCGTACACCGCCACGGCAGTCGCGTCCTTCGCGTTCGGAACGGGCGGGGCCGTCGTGGACACGAACGTCAAGCGAGTGCTCTATCGCGCCTTCGAGGTCCCCGATGACGGAGCGGCGTTCAGAAGCGCGGCTGACGAGCTAGTTCCATCGGGGACCCCTGGCACCTGGAACAACGCGATCATGGAACTCGGCGGCGTCGCGTGCATGAAACGCCCCGATTGTGACGGCACGAACTGCCCCTGGCGGGAGTGGTGTCACGCCTACCGGTCGGGTGACTTCACCGCGCCGGACGTGCAAACACAGCCGTCCTTCGAGGGAAGTCGGCGCCAGTTCAGGGGTCGAATCGTGCGCACGCTCGCCGACGAGGACGAACTCCTCCTCGCCGACCTGGGACCGAAAATCCGTGTCGATTATACCCCCACGGGCGAGGCCGGGCAGGACTGGCTGCGGGGCCTCCTGGCCGATCTCGAATCCGAGGGGTTGGTCACTGTCAGCGAAACAGGCGACACCACGACGGTCTCGCTCAAACAGTAACGTGCTGTGCTCGACAGCGGTGGGCGCCTTTTACGTGTCGAGCCCTGCTACGACCCGGTATGTCAGCGACCATCGGTGCGATCGTCGGCAGTCTCCGCGACGAGAGTGTCACCCGGATCGGGCTGGAGCGGTCACTCGAGGCCGCTTCGAATGCTGGGGCGACGGCGAAACTCCTCGACCTTCGGGACTACGACCTCCCAGTCTTCGACGGAGATCGGCGGGACGCGGGGGACGCCCAGCACTTGCGAGCGGACGTTCGAGCCCTCGATGCGGTGGTGCTCGGAACGCCTGTTTATCACGGGTCCTACTCGGCCCCACTCAAGAACGCCCTCGATTACTGTGGGTTCGACGAATTCGAGCATACCACCGTCGGGTTGCTCGCGGTGGCCGGCGGCGAGTTTCCGCTCCCAGCGCTGGATCACTTGCGCGGGGTGCTTCGGGCACTGGACGCCTGGGTCCTTCCGTATCAAGCCGCGATTCCCAACTCGCATGCGGTCGCGGAGGACGGGGCGATCACCGATCCAGACCTGCAAGAGCGACTGGACACGCTGGGCCAGCGAATGGTCGAATACGCCACTATCGAACCCGATCCGATCAGTTTCGAAGGGAAGCACAACGTCGGCGCCCAGTGAAATCGGTTGTATTTTACCCCGGGCCGACCGGCATCCCAGTATGCGTGCCATCAG
>CAZVCA010000043.1:0-13447 GCA_964626045.1 uncultured Halobacteriales archaeon
CGCCGGGACTGGGATTTGAACCCAGAACCCCTAACGGGGACACGCTTTCCAGGCGTGCGCTTTGCCATTCGGCCATCCCGGCCCATCACCCGCTAACCGAGGCCGGGAATTAAACTTGTCTCTTCGGTGCCAGTCGTCCGTCGACGACATAGCCCAGACTGCCCGTCAGGACTGCGACGACGATGGCGACGGGCATCAGCTTCGCAAGGCCCAGGGGAAGATCAGCGACCAGTCTGGCCGCCTGGGCGAGGACGAGGAATGTCAACCCGCCGGCGACCCCCCAGAGCAGGCTCGCCTTCGTCCTGGCGTCCATCGGGGCCTTACTGGCTCGCGATCGCTTCGATCTCGATTTTGGCGCCCTTCGGGACCTCGCTCACTTCGAAGGCACTGCGGGCGGGTGGGTTGTTCTGGAAGTACTCCTCGTAGGCGCCGTTCATCGCCTCGAACTCCTCGATGTCGTCCATCAGCACCGTCACTTTCAGCACGTCCTGCATCGTGAGCCCCTCGTCCTCCAGGATCGCCTTGACGTTCTCCAGGGACTGGCGGGTCTGGACCTCGATCGGCTCCTCGTCCAAAAGCTCTCCCTCGGCCGTCAGGGGAAGCTGACCGGCTGTAAACAGCAGATCACCGTTGGTCGTCGCCTGGCTATACGCGCCGACTGCGGCGGGCGCTTCAGTGGTGCTGATGATTCGTTTCATACGGTATCCTCTCAGCGGGGGCCCATAAAAGCAGGCAAAACGGGTGGGCCGATCAGGCTCGGACTTCGACCTGGAAGCCGGCCTCTCGGAGTTCGGTGATGATCTCCTCGACGTGATCGTGACCGCGGGTCTCGAGGTCCATCTCGATCTCGGTGGCGTCGAGCGCAAACGACTGGCGGGCCCGGTCGTGGTTGATCTCGTAAATGTTGGCCCCGGAGTCGGCGACGATATTGAGGAAGTCACGCAGGGCGCCCGGCCGATCCTTCATGACGGTCCGGAGCTTGACGAAGCGCCCCCGGTCGACCAGGCCGCGACTGAGCACGGTCGTCAACAGGTTGAGGTCGATGTTCCCGCCGCTGAGGACGGGGACGATCGTCTCACCCGACTCGAAGTCGAACTGTTCTTCGAGGACGGCCGCGACGGGCACCGCGCCGGCCCCTTCGACCAGCGTCTTCACCCGTTCGACCAGAAGGACCATCGCGGAAGCGGTGTCGCTGTCGTCGACCGTGACGATCTCGTCCACGCGCTCTTCGATGATCGGGAACGTGTTCTCGCCCACGGCGCCGGTGGCGATCCCGTCCGCGATCGTATCGACCGTCTCCAGTTCGTCGGTGGCCTCCTTCGTGAGCGAGTTCGCGACGGTGGCCGCTCCTTCAGCCTGGACACCGACGATTCGCGTGTCCGGTTTTTGCTCCTTGATCGCCGTGGCGATCCCGCTTATGAGCCCGCCGCCCCCGATCGGGACGACGACGGTATCGACCTCGGGACACGCTTCGAGGATTTCGAGGCCGATCGTTCCCTGGCCGGCCTGGACCGCTTTGTCCTCGTAGGCGTGGACGTAGGTCCGGTCGGTTTCGTCGGCGAGTTCGTGGGCGCGTTCCTGGGCGTCCGCGTAATCTTCGCCGTAGAGGACCACTTCCGCGCCGTAGCTCCGTGTCGCGTTGACTTTCGAGATCGGCGCGAACTCGGGCATGACGATGAGTGCTTCGACGTCGCTTCGCTCGGCGGCAAGGGCCACCCCCTGTGCGTGGTTCCCGGCACTCGCCGTAATGACGCCGGCCGCTCGCTCCGCATCTGACAGCGTGCGGATCCGGTTGGTCGCCCCGCGGATCTTGAATGAGCCGGTTCGCTGGGTATTCTCGAACTTCAATCGCACGTCCGCGCCGGTCATCGTGGAGAACGTTCGTTGGGATTCCAGTGCCGTCTCCAGGGCCACGTCGGACACGCGGTCCCGGGCGGCCTGGATATCGCCGAGAGTGAGCATACTGCGGTTTAGCGAGAGGGATTGTTAACGGTTTGTGATGAGACAGTACCTGTGGGGGCAACCCAGTCACTAGCCGACGAGAAATCGGGACCGGGGGATCCCGAAGAAGGGAACGGTGGTGGTGTGACCCGCACATGTACCAACACCCTGGGGGGTTATAATTCATTCCCATGCCGGGTGAAAGTAAAGCGGCCCGTTTTGGGGCGTTAGTGGCGCTCTATCCCGATTGTATGACGGCCGTCTGTCGGGCGCACTCCCTGAAAAACCTGATACGATGAGTCTCGGTTACCGCTTGTCGAGGGGGACGAACTCCCGGGGCTCCGGCCCGACGTAGCGCCCACGCGGGCGGATGAGTTTGTTGTCCCGCTGGTACTCGAGGACGTGCCCGATCCAGCCCGTCGAGCGGCTCATCGCGAAGATCGCCGTGAACATGTCCAGGGGAATCCCGAGTTGGTAGTAGATGGCCCCGGAGTAGAAGTCGACGTTGGGAGCGACCCCGCGCTCCGGCAAGCCGACCTCGTCGCTGAGGTGGGCCTCGATATCGTTGAGATACTCGAGCCAGTGACAGTCCTCGGTCCGTTCGGAGAGCCGCCGGAGCTCCGATTGGAGGATATCGGCTCTGGGATCGAGGACGTTGTACACGCGATGCCCCCATCCCGGCACCCGCTCGCCGGATTCGAGGAGTTCTTTGACCCATTCGGTCGCCGAGAGTGGTCCCTGGTCGATCTCCAGCAAGGTGGACATCACCTCCTGGTTTGCCCCGCCGTGAAGCGGGCCCGAGAGGGCCGCGACGGCGGCGGTGACGCTGTTGTACACGTCAGCGAGCGTCGAGCCGACGACCATCGCCGTAAAGGTCGAGGCGTTGAGTCCGTGGTCGGCATGCAGGGTCAACGCCTTGTCGAAGATCTCCGCGTGGACCGGATCGGGTTCGGTCCCGGTGAGCATATAGAGGAAGTTCGCTGCAAGCGAGAGGTCCGTGCGTGGCTCCACCGGCGTTTCGCCCCGCCGCAGCCGATCGAAGGCCGCGAGCACTGTCGGGAACTTCGCCGAGATGCGCCGCCCCATGTGGTTTGCCGCCGCTCGATCGCTCGGGTCGGCGCCGGTGCCTGGATCTTCGGCCGAAAGCATCGAAACCGACGAGCGGAGGGCCGAAATCGGCCGTTCACCGGACTCGGCCAAAAGCTCCAGTTGGTCGTAAATCCCCGGTTGCACGGATCGGGCCGATCGCATTTCCGCCTCGAAGTCCTCGAGTTCTGCTTGGGTCGGAAGATCCTCGTTCCAGAGGAGGTAGAGGACCTCCTCGTAGGTCGTCTCGGCTGCCAACACGTCGATGGGATACCCCCGATAGTAGAGTTCGCCCCGGTCACCGTCGATGTCGCTGAGGGCGGACTCCGCGACGAGGACCCCATCCAGGCCCTTTTTGAGATCGTCTGTCATGGAAGCCTTACTGTCCGCGATATGGCATCCCCCGGGGTATATCTTTCGTGATGAGTTCACTCTGGGCCCTACAAACGTTGCAAAGACACGTTCTATCGGGCAATTTTGGAACAGTTGTCAACCGCGGGAGAAAATATTGCCGTGCTCGGGAAACCGGTTGTCCTGCCACCCGCCCCACACTGGAACCGGTTGTCTTCTCGCCCGCCCCGCGCTGGCCCGTACCCTTTTTGACGGGTGGGCCCAACCTTCCGCCATGTCCGGGCGCGTGGCGTATGAGCCCACGAACGTGAAAGATCTCCTCGCGGAGATGAAAGACACCGCCGAACTCCTCATCGACCTCTCCTACTCGGCGGTCCTCCACGGGAGCGAGGCGATCGCCGAGGAGGTCCTCGCGCTCGAAGAACGGATGGACGTGCTGCAGATCCGGGCCCGAATGAGCCTCCTGATGGCCGCCCGCAACCCCGAGGACGCCGAATCGTTGGCGCCGGTGTTGGGGATCACGGCCGCGGCGGAGAAGATCAGTGACGCCGCTGGCGACATCGCGAAGGTCGTCCTCGAGGACATCGGGATGCCGGAGGACATGCGTGGATCGTTGCCCGTGGCCGTCGAAACGCTCGTCCGGGCGACGCTCGACGCCGATTCGACCTACACCGATCAGACCCTGGGCGCGATCAATCTGGAGACTGAAACCGGTGTCAGGGTAATCGCGATCCGGCGCGGCGGGGACTGGGTCCTCAATCCGTCGGCCGAAACGCGCCTCGAAGGCGGTGACGTCCTGTTGTTGCGCGGGCCCCAGACCGGCATCGTCGACGTCTACGAGACAGCCGCCGGCGAAACGTTCGAGCCACCGGTGGTTCCCGAGGTCGAAGATGCCGATCTGGACCGGGCCGTTTCCTCGCTCGTGTTGATGAAGAACATGAGCGAGCTGGCGGTCGACCTGGCCTACGGGGCGGTCCTGTACGACAGCGACCCGTTGGCCGAGGAGGTCGTGGAACTCGAAGCCGAGGTCGACGCCCTCAAGTCCCGGTTCGAGGCTTGGGTCCTTCGGGCCGCTGGCCGGGCCGCGGAGCCAGTGACATTACGGGGACTCGTTCACATCGCCCAGAGCACGGAAGTCATCAGCGACGCCGCTCTGGAGATAAGCGAGGGTGTCCTGCGAGGGCTCGACTCCCACGTCGTGGTCCAGGAGGCGGTCGAAGAATCCGACGAGGTCATTACCCGTGTCACCGTCGAGGCTGGCAGCGATCTCGACGGCACGACGCTTGGCGAGCGAGCGGTCAAAACCGAGACGGGCATGGCCGTGATCGCCGTCCGGCGACCGACCGAGGACGGTGACGAGTGGGAGATCCAGCCCGGTCCCGAAACGGCCCTGCAGGCTGGTGACGTCCTTTTGGCAAACGGAACTCGCAGCGGGACGGAGATCCTCGAATCCCTCGCCTCGGGACCCGAGGGTGTGGCGTAAGCGCGCTCGGAAGGCGATTCCGCGCCGGACCGAACCGTACAAGAACCCGGCGGCCGCCCTTTGAGCCAATGCTAACGCTGGGTACGGCGCAGGCGGCCCCGGGCGAGATGGCGACGGGCCAGCTGTCGGTCGGCGAGCGGCGGGACGGGACCGAACTGGCCCTCCCGGTCGCCGTCATCAACGGGGCCGAGGACGGGCGACACCTCCACTTGCAGGCTGTCAGCGACGGTGACGAGCTGAACGGGCTGGGTGTGCTCACCCGCCTGCTCCCCGAACTCGATCCAGGCGCGATCACGGGGCGTATAACGGTCGTCGCGATCGCCAACCTGCACGGTTTTCACGTGGCCGAGCACCGCAATCCCATCGACGATACGAAACTCAACCGAGCGTATCCCGGCGATCCAGCCGGCAGCTCCTCGGATCGGATCGCGGCGGCGACCCTGGAACCGGCAACCCAGGCCGACCTCGTGGTCGACCTCCACCAGGGGTCGACGAGCCGGATGATCAACGAAACGCGGGTCAGGTGTGGCCATCACCACCGCCTCCACGACGAGTGTCTCGAGCTCGCACAGGTGTTTGACGCCGGTCACGTCCTCGACCAGCAGGGCCCGGAAGGCCAACTTGCCCGTGTCGCGCCCGACGCCGGCGTTCCGACGATTGATCCGGAACTCGGCGGGGCGGTGGGCTGGGACGAGCGAAGCATCGAGGTCGGGGTCCGGGGCCTCGAGCGGGTCCTCGAATATTACGGATTCGTTCCGGGCGACGCGAGCCCCGTCGACCAGATCCGGGCGACCGGGTTCGACCGGTACGGAGCGCCTGTCGGCGGATTGGTTTCCTTTCAGCAGGCCCTCGGGGATCGAGTCGAACCAGGCGATCCGCTTTTCGTCGTGATGGATCCGTTCGGCCGCGAACAAAAGCGAGTGAGCGCGGATTCCGCGGGGATTTTCTGGCGGACGCGACGGCTGCCACAGGTCGCGACCGGCGAGTACGTCTGTTCGGTCGGGACGGGGATGGAGACGTGATGCCGGCGGCGCTGGTCTGTCCTGCCTGTGGCACCACCTATGCCGCGGGCCCCGACGAGCCCTGGCAATGTGTCTGTGGCACCCCACTCGAACTCGACGCCTCCCTCTCGCCCGGGGCACAACCGTCCGATATCGATCGTGACCAGGGACTCTGGGCGTTCGAGTCCTCGATGCCCGTCGAGAAGCGGGTCACGCTCGGGGAGGGCTGGACGCCCCTGGTTGAGGCCCCGGCCTGGGACGCCCAGTTCAAACTCGAATACGTCTTCCCCTCCGGCAGTTTCAAAGACCGGGGCGCGACGACGACCCTCTCTCGAGCAGCCACCCTCGGCGTCGACCGGGTCGTGGAGGATTCGTCGGGAAACGCGGGCGCGGCGATCGCCCTCTATGCGGCCCGAGCCGGCATCCCCGCCGAGATATACGTACCGAGTCACGTGAAACCGGCCAAACGGGCGGCGATCGAAGGGACCGGCGCGGACGTCGTCCCGGTTTCGGGGAGCCGGGCCGACGTGAGCGAGGCGGCCCGCGAGGCGGCCGAAGGGGCGGCCTGGTACGCGAGTCACGCGTGGAACCCCGCTTTTTTCGTGGGGACCGCGACGGCCGCCTTCGAGATCGTGGTCCAGCGGGACGTCGAGGCCCCGGACGCGATGGTCGTTCCCGTCGGCCACGGCACCCTCTTCCTCGGGTTGTATCGTGGATTTCTCGCCCTCGAACGGGCCGGCTGGATCGACCAGCTCCCCCGACTGCTCGGGGTCCAGGCTGCAGGCGTGGCCCCGATTGCCGAGGCCGTCGGGGACGGGGGTGCTGAAGACCGAAATTCGTTGGCAGACGGCATTCAGATCGCCCAGCCAGTCAGGGGCGAGCAGATCCGGGCAGCGGTTCGCGAAACTGGCGGGGATGTGATCGCCGTTGGGGAAGCGGCGACGCGGACCGCGTGGCAGGCGCTTCACGAGCGGGGGTTCCACGTCGAACCCACGAGCGCCGTGGCCGTCGCTGGACTTGAGGCCTATCGGGCCGCGGGGCTCGATTCCGATCAGGATGTGGTCGTGCCGCTCACGGGCAGCGGGCTGAAAATCGAGTCGTCGTAGTCAGCGCATCTCGGCGAGATCGACGAACGCGCCTTCCTCGGCCGTCATCCAGCGGGTCATGAGGTCGTCCTCGTCACAGGTCACGGGGTAGAGTGTGCACTCCGCGCCGCCCGAGTACTCCTCGATCCGATGGGCGAGGTCCCCGTGTTCCCTGTCCCCCTCGTAGGTGCCGGAGTGACGGGACATGTCATACCCTACGTGGCGCTTTGGTTTGTAAGTACCCGTTTCATCATTACATAAAGGGGTTTCGAGGTTGCTCGAGAGTCCGATTCAAACAGCTCAAAACGCCATCAAACGGCGCCCCCTGTGGGCGTCTGTCACGTGTCCGACGCCATTCAAGTACCCATCGTTCTTTGGGCACTTTTCGGCTGCCGATCTTCGAACCAAGCCATTTCTCAGCGTTCGGGGTGGGTTGGCGCGTCGAAGCCACCCCGAACGAGCGGCTTTGCGATGTGTCGTCGGGCACAGGGGGGCACCTCGTACCATCCGTCCTCCAGTTCCCGGGATATCGGGACGAGGTCCTTTCGCGCAGCGGTCGTCCCGCAGTCCCGACATCGGTACCCCTGGGACTTTCCTGCACTCTCCATGCGTCGATTGCAGGTGGGACAGGTCGGTGTCACCGCTTTTCGGGTCACCAACTCTCTGACCGCGAACTTTTCCAGTTTGAGCGTTCCGTCGCTCACTTCCCCGGCGGCGGTGATCGCATCCCCGACCCGCAGCGCCCGGACGCGGTCACGGAAGCGCTTTGTCGGCTCGAAGGCCACACAGGGCAGCTGACCTGTCCCGTCCGCGATCCTGACGAAGACGTGGCCACCGGACCGGGTTTCGGGGGCAGCGACGACCCGGCCTGTCACTCGATAGGCCCGATCATCTCTGACACCCTCGATCGGCGCGTCGGCGAGATGGATATCTGTCCCCTGATTCGTCTCGAACAGGGCCTGGTCGTGAATCGGCTCAGCGTCGACCGCCGCGGCGAGACTGACGATCGCATGGGGATCGTCCCCTCGGATCCCGTAGAGGATCGGCCCCGGGGCGTTGGGGACACAGACTGCTTCGTCCTCGCCGCGATCGACGGTGTCCCAGGCGGCCGGATAGAAGGTGTCGGCAGCCGCGAAAAGCGAGTCCCGATCGACATCCCGGGGGGTGCCCCAGCGATCCGGCGCCCGGTAGGTGATGTACTCGTAGGTCCAGTCGCTCAGGGCCGCGCTGGCCCCGATTGCCGCCAGGGCGCCGATCGTCCCCCGCTCCGCCTTGAACCCGACGTGCTCGTAGCCCGCGGATTCGATCGTTTCGATTGCTGATTCCAGATCGAGGATCTCGGTGATCGCCCGGCGGCCGAACTGGGAGACCGCCGATTCGATCGGCTCCGTGGCCGCGACGATACCTGGATGGGTTCGCTCGTCCTCCAGGACGGCAAGCGAGGAGACCACGCTCGCGGCGATTTCCACGGCCTGGGCTTTCGAGGCGTCGGTATGGATGGCGAGGGCTGCATTGCCCCTGGTCTTGTGCTCGACAGCGGGGTTGAGCCGAATCAACCGCAGCGTCGAAACGGAGGCCCCCGACTCTCGCAGGGCTCGGGCGACCCGGGTCGCGACGTAGGTCGTACACATCCCCTGGGTCCGGGAGTCGGTGTCGTCGAGGCCGAGGACCGTCACGCCCGGCGGTTGGGCGCGGGCTCGTATAAGTGCCCCGCGACTTGCTTGTTTGTGGTCCACCCCACGAATCGCCCGCCAACGACGCCACGCCGCCCACAACGCCTATATGGGTCGAGTACCCTACAACTCCGTAATGTCACGATCGGCGCTCATCGACAACATCACCGCGATGCTCTCGGACGCGGGGTTCACGGTGAGCGACCGGTGTTCGACACGACCCAAGAGCTTCGACCTGGCCGCTCGCCGCGAGAAGGACCTGTTGCTGGTGAAAATACTCGGCAACATCGACGCCTTCGACGGGCCGACGGGTCGGGAGATGCGCCGGCTCGGGACCTATCTCCGTGGAACCCCGATCGTTATCGGGTTGCGAACCCGGGACGAGAACCTCGATCCGGGCGTCGTGTACTTCCGACACGGCGTCCCCGTCCTCAATCCGGACACGGCGATGGACCTCTTCGTCCACGGGGTCCCGCCGCTGATTTATGCGGCCCCGGGCGGACTGTACGTCAATATCGACGGCGACGTGCTCGCAGACGAGCGGGAGGAGCGGGGGTGGAGCCTGGGTCGACTCGCGACCGAACTCGGCGTGTCCCGCCGGACCGTCTCGAAGTACGAGGACGGGATGAACGCGAGCGTCGAGGTCGCGGCTCACCTCGACGAACTCTTCGACCAGGACCTCACCAGTCCGGTGTCGGTCCTCGATGGCGCCGAGGACATTCGCGACGCGGAACCGACTCCGGAGGACCCGGAAGCTGACCCCGAGGACCGCCCCATCGTCGCGATGCTCACCCGCGTCGGGTTCACCGTGCACCCGACGGTTCGGGCCCCGTTCAAGGCGGTGAGCGAGGCCGAGGGCGACGATACCTTGCTCACCGGCCACTCGGCGTTCACCGACGCGGCGGCCAAGCGCGCCCGGATCATGGGGTCACTGCGCGAGGTCATGCACACCCGCTCGGTGTACTTCGTGGACGAGGCCACCGCCGAGTCGATCGAGGGGACCGCGATCATCGAACGGGACGAGGCCCAGGACGTCGAGGATTCCGATGAGTTCCGGGATCTCATCCGCGCCCGGGGCGGCTCATCCGAACGGTAACATCTCGGCCAGTCACGCGGTCGCTTCGAGTTCGTCGAACAGGCTCGTGACTCGCCGCTCGATTTCGTCCCGAATGGCCGTTACTTCCCCCGGGGATTTTCCGTCCGGATCGTCGAGATCCCAGTCCCGGTTGTCCCCGGCCCAGCCCGCCGGACAGACGTCCTCGGCCGAGCATCCCATCGTGATAACGATATCGCTGTCACGGGTCTCCTCGAAGGTGATCTCTCGCGGGGTTCGGTCGCTGAGATCGAACCCGACCGTGTCCATTGCCGCCACGACCTCCTCGTGGACGTGTCCGGCCGGGCGCGTGCCGCCGGTCAGGAGGTCGACCTCGTCTTCGAGGTCGCGGCGGGCGACCTCCCGCTTTGCGAACGCATACGCCATCTGGGAGCGGCCGGCGTTCTGCACGCAGACGAAGGCGATCGTGGTTTCGCTCATGGGTCGATCTCCTCCGGGTTGGCGTCGGCCGGACCAGCGAGCTGACCGGTCGTATAGCCCCGCCAGTCGAATCGATCCTGGAAGAAAAGCGCCACGTTGACGAGGGAAAGCAGCACGGGGACCTCGATGAGCGGGCCGACGACGGTCGTAAAGGCGACTCCCGACCCGACGCCGAAGACGGCCACTGCGACCGCGATCGCCAACTCGAAGTTGTTCGAGGCGGCGGTAAACCCGATCGCCGTCGTCGTCGAGTAGTCGGCACCGATACCGCGGCCCATCCCGAAGCTCACGAAGAACATGACGACGAAGTAGATGGTCAGTGGAACGGCGATGAGCAACACGTCACTTGGCTGGGCGACGATCCGCTCGCCCTGCATCGCGAACATCACGACGACGGTGAAAAGCAGTGCAACGAGTGTTAGGGGGCTGATCGCCGGCTCGAAGGTGGTTTCGTACCAATCAACGCCTCTGGTTTTGGTGCCGACGTATCGAGACGCGATCCCGGCAGCAAACGGCACCCCGAGGAAGAGCGCGATGGCTTCGAACACCTGTCGCGGTGTGATGTCGAAGGCCTCGATCCCGGCGGCCAATCCTTCCAGCCCCAGCAAGCCTGGCAGATAGAGGGCGAAAAACCAGATATAGACACCGTACGTAAGGATCTGGAAAACGCTGTTAAAGGCCACGAGCCCCGCAGCGTATTCCGCCGACCCGTCGGCGAGGTCGTTCCAGACGAGGACCATCGCGATACACCGAGCCATCCCGATGAAGACGAGTCCGAGGAAGAACTCCGGCCGGGCGGGCAGTCCGTGAACCAGCCCACTGAAGAAAAACAGCGCGAGCGCAAACATCACCGTCGGTCCGATGAGCCAGTTCTGCAGCAGGCTCAGGCTCAGGACTTTTCCGTTTTTGAAGACGGTTGGCAATTGGCCGTAGTTCACTTTCGCCAGTGGCGGATACATCATCAGAATCAGGCCGATTTCGACCAAATGGAGGGATCGAATCGGTTCGGTAATCGATGGGGCGACGTATCCGAGCCCAACGCCAACGATCATGGCCCCGAGAATCCAGACGGTGAGATATTTGTCGAGGACGTCGAGTCGGCGTGGATCGCCACATTCGGGGGCGTCACAGTCAGCGATCGGTTCGTTTTGTTTCGTTGTCATTTTTGCTCGCTGTTGGATGAGCCGTTCCCGTCAGTCGCGGCCGAAGCCGGACGTTCCTCGGCTCCCGAGTCATCGCTTTCGCTCGTGCTGGTCGGTGGGCCATCCCGTGTGGCGATCGCCATCTGGAGGGCGATGTCCCCGATCTGGCGTCCATCGGTCGCCAGGCCGGTGATATGATCGAGGACCGCGAACTGGTGGGTCTCCGCTGCCAGCTCCGAACGAACGTTCGATCGGCGGTCCTGCACGTCGGTCGCTGTTTGGATGGCCACAAGTGCCGTTTCGGTGGCGTCCTCGTTTAACGCTGCCTCGATACCCTCGTCGAAGGCCCGTCCCGCATCGACCAAAAGGGGCCGCAGCCGATCCCGGTGGCTGATCGTCGTTTCGGGGTGGGTCACCGTTTTCGCCAGGCTCAGGAGCCGCTTGCCGGCCCGGCCGTGGAGGTGGGCGATCCGCGTGTAGTGGTACAGTTTGTGGCGCGGTTCGCCCAGCGCATCCATCGTTTCCGGATCGCTCAAGGCTCGCGTGAAGAGCCGGTCGACGTTCCAGACGTGCCGATCGATCGCCTCCTGTCGGTCGACGATGGGTTCGACGGTCCCCGCCCCATCCTCGAGGAGGCCGAGTGTGCGTTCGTGCATCGAGTCGATGGCGTATCGAAGCTGAAGCAGGGTCTGTCGAACCGAGAACTCCTCGACGCTGAGTAGTCCGGCGATGACCATCGCGTGCTCGGACTCCTCGACGATATCGATACCGGTGAGTGATCTGATGGTTTCGAGAACCCTTTGGCGCTGCTCCGCCGTGAACGCGGCGGACCGTCGAAGGACGATTCGCTCGTATCCGGCCCCGAAGGCCGCTCTCAAACGGTCCGGCACGGTGTCGGGATCCTCGATATCGAGCTTGCGGGTCCCGAAGACTCCATCGTGGGGCTCGGTCAGTCGAACCACGAGCGAGCCGTCCTGATGTGGGGAGAGGAGGACCTCGGTGCCGGCTGTGACGTCGTGTTCGGCCGCCCACGGGGCCGGGAGTGAGACCGTGACGGTTCCGCCGCCGACTTCCTGGACACGGCGTCGTTCCATGCCTATCGCCTCCGTCTCCGGGGACATGCCATCGGTTCACCCCATGGGGCCCCTGCCGTGGGCGGTCCCGGTCGGAGGATTTCGACACGGGATCCGGTTATTGCGGTCCGGCTCGAACCGTTCTCGTCGGTCTCGGAGTGCTCACACATGATCAGTACACCAGTTCCGGATCGCCGTCGAGGACGTACAGCGTCCGTCCCGCGACGTTGACGGCGTGGTCGCCGACGCGTTCCAGGTCCCGGATCGTCAACAGGACACGTTCGACGTCTCCGAGGAGGGTTTCGAGGTTCTCGGTTGCGGTGGCCGGGTCCCGTTCGATGAGGTTCCTGACGAGACGGGAACTCGCCTGTTCACATTTGGCGTCGAGTTCGTCGTCCCGGGAGGCGACGTCGTGACAGGCCTCCACATTGCGATTTTCGTACGCCCCAAGCGCATCTTCGAGCATCTCGACCGCGTCTCGGCCGATCTCGGGAATTCCTCCCGCCGGGAGCACGGCCGTCCGGGAGATGGTGTATTCTGCGAGGTTGGCCGCCAGGTCACCGACCCGTTCGAGGTCGGTGATGATCTTGAACGACGCCGCAACGAGGCGGAGATCGTTCGCGACCGGTTGCTCCAGCGCGAACAGTTCGATACAGGTCGATTCGAGTTCGAGGTAGCGATCGTTGACCTCGTCGTCGCTTTCGATGATCCGCTGTGCAACGGCTTCATCGCCATCGGCAAAGGCCCGCAATGCCGTCTCCAGTCGTTCGAGCACGAGTTCCCCGAGGTCGAGCACCGCAGCACGAAGCTCGTTCAGCGCGGTTTGGAAGTTCTCTCGTGGCATGAATTACCCGAACTTGCCGGTGATGTACTCCTGCACGCGCTGGCTCTGGGGGTTCTCGAAGATCTGGTCGGTGTCGCCGTACTCCACGAGTTCACCGCCGGTGAGAAAGACCGCCGTCTGATCCGAGATACGGGCGGCTTGCTGCATGTTGTGGGTGACGATGACGACGGTGTACTCCTCGGCGAGTTCCTCGATGAGGTCCTCGATCTTCGCGGTCGCGATCGGGTCGAGGGC
>CAZVCA010000044.1:0-13109 GCA_964626045.1 uncultured Halobacteriales archaeon
ACGTCGACCAGTTCGTCGTCTCCTGCCCGATGTGCATGACGATGTACGAGGACGGAGCCAAGTCCGGTGGCTACCAGGACGACATCGAAGTCGTGGACCTCGCCGAGATGGTCTGGGAGGCCATCGAGGCTGGCGAGGGGGCCGAGACGCCGGCCGCCGCGGACTAACGAGACGTTTCAGCTGTTTTTCCGGTCTGGCGAGGAGCGTTGGTTCGAGGGACCTTACAGGCCGACTGCGCCGACGACCAGGCCCGCCACTCCTGCCAGGAGTACGGGACCGGCTAGGGACAGCAGGACCATCGCCACGATGGGAATTGCCAGGGCTATCGCCAGCGAGTAGTGGACGGGCGGTGCGGGGCGGTCGGGAAGCGATGCGCGTGCGGGTCGATCGTGTCGTCGCATTGATCTATGGAGGGCCGAAGGGCGGTCAGGAAGCGATACCAGTCCCAAGAAGGGATGAGAACGGAATGCCGCCGAACGCAATCAGGTCCGCCGACGATCCGGGACCGGACGGAACGCGTGTCCCGAACAGATCCACGCTCCCGACGACCACCAGGCGATGGCCGTCAGAAAGCCATCCCTCATTCTGGAACGAAGGAGGGCAAACAGTGAGGGAGTGGACCTGGTCATGGGATCACCGACGGTGCGTCCCGTCGTATTGAGGGATGTGTAAAAAACCTTGTGCCGGTTGTGATGGGCTCACAAGCCACATTTTGGACGTTTTGGCGCCCCTGGCACGTCCCCAAAATAGGCCCTTTGCGTGTCATCAATTCTCCCCCGCCGACCGTCCACCGGATGTGCACTTCCGTGGCTACTATCTTGGTTGGCGCCCCAGCACCCGTATGGATCAGCCACATCGCCCCAGGCGACTCCGTCAGGACGGCATCCGCGGGCTGGTGCGGGAGACCGACGTGGCGGCCACGGACCTGATCGCCCCCGTGTTCGTGGACGCGACAGCCGACGAACGGATCGAGATCCCCTCGATGCCTGGTCACGAACGGGTCCCCCTTGACGAGGTCGTCGACCGAGTCCGAGAGGTGCTCGCGACCGGGATCGAGTCGGTGATCCTCTTCGGCGTCCCGACGGCAAAAGATGCGGACGGATCGCGTGCCTGGGCGGAGGACGGTGTCATCCAGAAGGCCACCCGCCGCGTGAGCCGGGACACGGACGCCTATCTCATCACCGACGTCTGTCTCTGTGAGTACACCGACCACGGTCACTGCGGCGTCCTCGAACCCGGCGCGCCGGAAGATGTGACCCTCACCGTCGACAACGATCCGACTCTCGACCGAATCGCCCGGACCGCAGTCTCACACGCCAGCGCGGGGGCCGACATGGTCGCCCCGAGTGGGATGATGGACGGGATGGTCGGGGCGATCCGGACCGCACTGGACGATGCGGACTTCGAGCACACACCGATCATGAGCTACGCGGCGAAATACGAGTCCGCTTTCTACGGCCCCTTCCGGGACGCCGCGGACGGCGCCCCCAGCTTTGGAGATCGCCGCCACTACCAGATGGACCCCGGCAACGGGGAGGAAGCCCTCCGTGAGGTCGCCCTCGACGTCGAGCAGGGGGCTGACGTGCTGATGGTCAAACCCGCGTTGCCGTATCTCGACGTGATCCGGGCCGTCGATCAGTCGTTCGAGTATCCCGTCGCGGCCTACAACGTCAGCGGCGAATACGCCATGCTCCACGCCGCCGCCGAGAAGGGTTGGCTCGATCTCGAGGCGACCGCCATGGAATCACTGACCTCGATCAAGCGGGCCGGTGCGGACCTGATACTCACGTACTTCGCGGAGGCCATCGCGGAACGACTCTGATCGAGCAGTTGTCGGGACCCGAAGTGGTTTGCCGGGGCCGGGACGTATTGTGGCTCGAATGGTCGAACAGGCGGTTGCTCGGTGGGCACCATGAGCGACGAGGGAGTGAGCGGGGGTCGTAATCCCCTTGCCATCGTGTTGTTCATCGTGTTCGTCGACCTCGTGGGGTTCGGGATTCTCATCCCGATCATTCCGCTTTACGCCGAAGCCTTTGGCGCCTCCGAGTTCGTCGTCGGGATCTTGCTGGCGTCCTATTCGATCACCCAGTTCGTGTTCGCCCCGATTTTGGGCCGACTCTCGGACGAGCGGGGGCGCCGCCCGATTTTGCTCCTGTCCCTGGCTGGGAGCGTCGTTGCCTGGACGCTCTTCGGCCTGGCCCAGGCGCTCTGGGTCCTCTTTCTCGCCCGATTCATCGCTGGGGCCATGGGCGGGAATATCGCCCCGGCCCAGGCCTACGTCGCGGACGTGACCACCGAGGCAAACCGGGCGAAAGGGCTCGGGCTGATCGGTGCGGCCTTCGGCCTGGGATTTGTCTTCGGCCCGGCGATCGGTGGGCTGGTTTCGAGTCCCGGCGCGCTGGCATTCGCCCGATCAGTCCTGCCCGGGGTCGTTCCCGTCTCGCAGTTCACAATCCCCTCCTTCGTCGCGGCGGGGATCACCTTCGTGAACCTCGTTGCCGCCCTCTTCCTCCTGCCGGAAACCAACACGGACCCCGACGCTCGAACCGGGCCGGGACGAGTGGCCGAACTGACACGGGCACTCGCCAGGCCGGCGCTTGCCGCCCTCGTGGGTTCGTTTTTCCTCGCATCGCTTGCCTTCTCGGGCATGGAGAGCATGTTCGTCCTCTTCACGAAGGACGTCTTCGGGTACGGGACAACGATGAACGGCTACATCCTCGCGTATATCGGCGTGATCGTCGCGATCGTCCAGGGCGGGCTCGTCGGCCGCGCTGCGGACCACTGGGACGAGTCCATCCTCGCGATCGGTGGGGTCGGGGTCGAGTTCGTGGGCCTCGTCGCCCTGCCGTTTGCGCCTCAGTTCGGGGTCTTCCTCCCGTCGATCGGACCCATCGAGCCGTCCCTGGGTGCCCTGCTCCTGCTGCTCGCGGTGCTCGCGGTGGGCAACGGCTTCGCGAACGTCTCCCTGACGACCCTCGTCTCCCGCTCCGCCAGCGAAACGGACCAGGGTAGCGCGTTCGGGCTGACCCAGTCGGCCGGCAGCATCGCCAGAGCCGTCGGACCGGTCGCCGCGGGTGCCCTCTACACGGGCGTGGCGTACTGGGCGCCCTTCGTCGCCGGCGGACTGGTCTTGCTCCCGATCGGCTGGCTGGTGGGCCAAACGATGCTTCGAGGAGCCGATAGTCAGGGGGCGGCCGTGTAGCGGCGACGTTGCAGCACTAGCTTCAAGCCGCGGCCTACCGAAGAACGGTCCATGCGCTTCGAGACATCCCGCGACCTCTACGATCGCGCTCTCTCCGTGCTCCCCGGCGGGGTCAATTCGCCGGTGCGGGCGAGCCAGCCCTATCCCGCCTTCATCGAGCGCGGCGACGGCGCCCACGTCATCGACGCCGACGGCAACCGCTACATCGATTACGTGGCCGGGTACGGGCCGGTCCTCCTCGGCCACGACCTGCCCGATCGGGTGATCGCGGCCATCCAGAGCCAGGTCAGCGACGGGCCCATGTACGGCGCCCCGACCGAGGTCGAGATCGAGCTCGCCGAATTCATCACCCGCCACGTCCCCAGCATCGAGATGCTCCGCTTTGTCAACTCGGGGACCGAAGCCACGACCGCGGCCGTCCGGCTGGCGCGGGGCTACACCGACCGGGACAAAGTCATCGTCATGCAGGGTGGCTATCACGGCGCCCAGGAGAGCACGCTCGTGGAAGGCGACCGGACAGGTGCAACCCCTTCGAGTCCAGGGATCCCCGCCGAATTCGCCGAGCACACCATTCCCGTTCCGTTCAACGACGAGGCGGCCGTCGAGGCCGTGTTCGCGGAGCAGGGTGAGGAGATCGCCGCCGTGCTCACCGAACCGATCCTCGGCAATCGCGGCTTTGTCATGCCCGAGGCGGGCTATCACGAGACCCTCCGGGATCTAACAGCGGACCACGGCGCCCTCCTGATCTTCGACGAGGTCATGACCGGCTTCCGGATCGGCGGCCTGGGCTGTGCCCAGAGCGTGTTCGGGATCGACCCCGACCTGACGACACTCGCGAAGGTGATCGGTGGCGGGTTCCCGATCGGGGCCGTCGGCGGCCGGGCCGAGATCATGGAGTCGTTGACCCCCGCCGGCGACGTCTTCGAGGCGGGCACCTTCTCCGGCCATCCAGTCACGATGACCGCAGGGCTCGAAACCCTGCGCTACGCCGCCGAGGAAAACGTGTACGAACACCTCGCCGACCTCGGAGACACGCTTCGATCGGGGCTCGTGGACATCCTCGCGGACCGGGCGCCGACCTACACCGTCGCCGGGATGGACAGCATGTTCAAGGTCATCTTCACCCGGGACGGGACCGTCCAGGACGGGGCGTGTGGGGCCGGGTGCCGACACGATCCGGATTGTGCCAATCGAGATGCCTGTCCGAAAACGGCGAGTGACGTCAAAGCCGCCGCGACCGACCGCTGGGAGCGGGTGTTCTATCATCGGATGCGCGAGCAGGGGGTGCTCCTGACGCCGAACCAGTTCGAGTCCCAGTTCCTCACGGCCGCACACACCGAGGCGGACATCGAGGAGACCCTCGAAGCGTACAAAGCGGTTCTGTAGGACCGCGCGTCGAACGAGGGGTTTTCCCGGGCCGGGGACGGAGGAAGCGATATGCGTACCCAGGGGCCCATCGAACTCGCCACCCGCGGGTCGGATCTCGCCCTCCGGCAGGCCAGCCAGGTCCGGTCCTGGTTGGCCGACCACCGGATCGAAGCCACGCTCCGCGAGGTGGAAACGGAAGGCGACCGGATCGACGACGCCCTGATTCAGGATCTCGGCAAGACCGGGGCGTTCGTCCGCGAACTCGACCGGCTGATACTGGACGAGGAGGTTGCGGGGGCCGTCCACTCGATGAAGGACGTACCGACCGAGGAGCCCGCGGAGATCGTGATCGCCGCCGTTCCCGCCCGGGGCGAAGCGGCTGACGTACTCGTTTCCCCCGACGGAGACACCCTTGCGGACCTGCCCGATGGGGCGGTCGTGGGGACCTCGAGCCTGCGGCGGGGCGCCCAACTCCAGGCTCGCCGGCCCGATCTGCAGATCGAACCGCTCCGGGGGAACGTCGACACCCGCATCGAGAAAGTCCTGGCTCCGCCCCTCCAGGCCGAACACGAAAAACGCCTCGAGGCGGCAGAAAACGAAGACGTGAGTGCCCCTGACGAGCGGACGCCCGAGGAGTGGTTCGCGGACCGGACCGAGATCGAAAAAGCCGCCCTGGGCCGCGAGGTCGAGACCGAGTACGACGCGATCGTCCTCGCGAAAGCAGGATTGAACCGGAGTGGCCTCATCGATGCGGTTCCCACCCATACGTTGCCAACCGACCGGCACGTTCCAGCGGCCGGGCAGGGCGCCCTCGCGGTGGCGGCCCATCGGGACAACGAGATCGCGACCGCGATTCGGGACGCACTCGATCACCCGCCGACGCGGATCGCGACGACGGCCGAGCGGGTCGTCATGGCCGAACTCGGCGCCGGCTGTGTGGCGCCGCTGGGCATTCATGCGACCCTCCAGGGCGACGTCGTCCAGACGACCGTCCAGGTGCTCAGTCGTGATGGCAGCCAGGAGATTCAGGAGCGACGGGCCCTCGACGTCGAAGCCTACACGACGGAGGCGCGCGAGTTCGCCGCCGACCTCGCGGATCGTGGGGCCAGGGACCTCATTCAGGAGGCAAAGCGGGAATGACGGCGAATCGTCCGCGCGTCGCCGTCTTCCGCCCCGACGACGACCGCATCGCGACCGCGGTCTCGCTGCTCGAAGACCTCGGGGCCGAACCGGTGGCCGATCCGATGCTCGACGTGGTCCCGACCGACGCGACGCCACGGAACGACGCCGCGTTCACAGTGTTCACGAGCAAAACGGGTGTCGAGCGGGCGGCCGCGGCCGGCTGGGAGCCCACCGACACCGCCGTGGTCGCCATCGGGCCGAAGACCGCCGCGGCGGCCAGGGACGCCGGCTTTGCGGTCGAGCTGGTCCCCGAAACCTACACCTCGGCCGGCCTGGTGGAGGCCCTCGCTGGGTCGGTCTCCGGCAAGCGCGTCGAAGTCGCCCGGAGCGACCACGGCAGTCAGACCTTGCTCAAGGGGCTCGGTGCGGCGGGCGCGTACGTCCACGAGACGATTCTCTACGAGCTCCAGATTCCCGACGACGCCGGGGAAAGCGTGAAACTGGCAGCCAGTGGCGAGCTCGACGCGGTGGCTTTCACTTCCTCACTGACCATCGAGCACTTCCTGGAGCTCGCTCGAGACCAAGCACTGGAAGCCGCGGTCCGTGACGGACTCGGGGCGGCAGTGGTGGGCGCGATCGGTTCCCCCACGGCCGAGACGGCCGCCGCAGCCGGCCTGACCGTCGATATCGTCCCCGAATCCGCCGATTTCGAGGCCCTGGCGCGAGCGGTCCTCGGCGAACTGACCGACTGAGCCCGGACGTTTATTCCGGATGGCAACCGAGTCCCCCATGATGGACCCGCCTGTCCCCGCGCTTCACGATCGAGCGATGGCGGCCGCGACGGCACTTCAGGACGCCGATGCCGTCACACTCGTCTCCCACGACGACGCCGACGGGTTGACGAGTGCGGCCATCGCCCAGACGGCGCTGGAGTGGGCCGACGTGCCGGTCGAGGTCACGATCAAGCACGGGCTCGATGACGCCGCGATCGCCGAATTGGCCGACGAGGCGGCCGACACCGTCTTGTTCACGGATCTGGGGAGTGGCAATCTCGAGGCGATCGCCGCCCGGGCCGCAAACGGCGATTTTACACCCGTCGTCGTCGATCACCACCAGCCGACAGCGGGTGACATCGAGTTCCACCTGAATCCCCGCGTCGTCGGCCTGGACGGGGGCCGCGAACTGGCTGGCGCGGGGACGAGCTACGTCCTCGCCAGGGCGATCACCGCAGGGACCGATATCCAACAGGAGCCACGGGAACTGGCCGGGCTTGCCGTCGTGGGCGCTGTCGGGGACCGACAGACCGTCGACGGCGAACTCGTCGGCGCGAACGCCGCGATCGCCGCGGAGGGGGAAGCCGTCGGGGTGCTCGAAAGCGGGACCGACCTCGCGCTGTATGGCACCCAGACCCGGCCCCTGCCCAAACTCCTCGAATACAGCGGCGACGTCCGGATCCCCGGGATCACCGGCAATCGGGCAGGAGCCATTCGATTTCTCGAGGAGTTGCCAGTCACGATCAAGGACGGCGAGGGCTGGCCGACCTGGGCCGAACTCGACGGGGAGACCCGGACCGCCGTCGCGAGTGCGCTGATGACGAGGGCGATCGAACGTGGCGTTCCGGCCGACGCGATCGAGCGGCTGGTTGGAACCCGGTACATCCTTGCCCGCGAGGAGCCCGGGACCCAGCTCCGGGACGCAAGCGAATTCGCGACGATCCTGAACGCCACCGCTCGCTACGAGCAAAGTGAGGTGGGCCTGGCCGTCTGTCGCGGCGATCGCGGGGCGGCCCTCGAGGAGGCCCACACCCTGCTCGAAAACCACCGTCGCAACCTCTCGGCCGGGATCGAGTGGGTGCTCGACACCGGCGTCAAACGCGAAGATCATCTGCAGTGGTTTCATGCCACGAAGGAGATCCGGGACACCATCGTCGGCATCGTCGCCGGGATGGTGTTCGGCTCGGACGGCATCTCGCCGGGGCTCCCGATCGTCGGCTTTGCGAACAAACCAGACGGAACAGGGGTCAAGGTATCGGCCCGGGCCCCGAGTCGGCTCCGCGGCCGGGGGATCGATCTCGGGCAGGCCATGCGGGAGGCCGCCGAGGCCGTCGGGGGCGAGGGAGGCGGCCACGCGATGGCCGCAGGCGCGACCGTTCCCACCGGTGTCGAGCCGGCGTTCCTGGCGCAGGTCGACAAACGGATCGGCCGCCAACTGGCGGATTAGGAGAGGATCGAGGTGAGGAGTTTCGACTGGGCCGCGGCCAGGTGTTCCGTGAACGTCGAGGTGGTAATGCCGAGTTCCTCAGCGACTTCGCCAGCGTTTGCGCCCTTTGGATGGTCGAAATACCCGAGCTGGTGGGCGGTTTCGAGGACTTCGCGTTGCCGGTCGGTGAGCTCGCCTCGATCGACAAGCACCAGATCGTCGTCACCCGTTTCGTGGGCGTGGACGAGTCTGACGATCCGCACCTCGGGGAATTCCGCCCGGACGCCCGTGACGATCTCCTTGAGCTCGGCCATATCCTCGACGTGAATCGCGAGGTGGAGGGCGCCGTCGACGGTGTGGATATCCCGAACGGGAACGTCGAACTCCTGGACCGTGTTACAGGGACAGCAACCCGAATGGTCCCGCTGGAACCGATAGATCGATCGGTTGCCGGACGAAAAAACCTCCGTCGCTCCCTCGACGTCCGCCTCCCCTTCGACGGCGAACTCCTCCGTAATCGTGCCTGACTCGGGCGCGACCGACCAGGAGATCGACGTCGCCTCAGCCTCCCCGACGAACCCCCCGATCCGACAGGCGTCTGGATTCTCGAAGGAGAGTTCGGCACGGATCCCGGCAGACATGGAATAGCATATCGGAAGTCAGGCTGGTAAATGGTTCCGACCCCAGCAAACCCGGCCCCTTTTCCCATATATGAGGGGGCACAGGTCGAATTTTTAAACGACACATCATCCACGATCGGTGAAAATGTGGTCAGAACGGGCTCTGAATGCTGTTTTCAAAAGTTGGGAAGGACGAGGAATTTTAGGACCGTGGGGCGACATATCCCATATATGAACGCGATAGTCGGGCGTCGGCGGGACACAAACCGGCAGTTCCCAAGCCCAACGTGGGGGAGCGGGACACAAATGGGTGTTCGACGATGAGCGCCCTTGCCTCCGGAACAGTCGAGGGAGAGGGGATCCGGGCGAAAATCCGATTGAGCGATCTCGATAGTTGCCCCGTCGCGGGCATCTCGAAGCAAGGCGTCGAGTGTTTCAACGTCTCGAAGCGGGTCGATCCCGAAACCGGCCGGGTCACCGAGGAGTTCGCGACCGACGGCGAGGTCGATGCCGACGGCGACGGGATCGAACCGGTCTTCTCGTATGGAACCCAGTCAGTCTACCGGTTCTCGCGGACCTTCGGCCACGACTGTGCCTGTGAGGTCGTCGAGGAGTACGACTGTCCGATCGTCGATGTGCAAGCGGCCGAAGGGGACCTCTCGATCGTGTTTCACGCCCCGTCGATGGAGGAGCTCCGGGGCGCCGTCACCGCACTCCGGAACAATTACGATGACGTGGACGTGACGCGATTGGTGAGCTCACGGGACGGAGACGGATCGGAGGATCTCGTCTTCGTCGACCGGGGTGTGCTCACGGAGCGCCAGCGAGAGGTTCTGGAGGTCGCTCACGAAATGGGCTACTTCTCCCACCCGAAGGGCGCAAACGCCGGCGAGGTCGCCGAGGAACTCGGGATTACGACCTCGACGTTCACGGAACACCTGGCCGCGGCCCAATCGAAGCTGCTCGACGCCATTCTCGAGGACGCCGAACCGACGGCTGCCTGAGCGGGAGAGCGGGCCAGTCCTGTTTGATCGATAGCAGAGGCCGTTCGTCGTCATTCGTCTATTTTGGCGGCGCGATACCCATATAAAGCGTTAGCGGCCCGTAAACGCGATATAACGGGACTTACGAACATATTTTCGACTTGCTACCGGGACGTCACCTCGATCGGTCGGAAAATTTTGTATAGCGAGATACGGTTTAGCTTATACCGAAATACGGCAGTTTGGTTGCCATACGCTACCAACCCACAATATGAGAGCAATTCAGAAAACACGAACAGTGGAATTTCAAAAATCGAGCCAATACGTCCAGTGCTGACCGGACCACAATCCGGATCGTGTTGCCCAGATTCCGAGCTGATCAACCGCAGCATTTCGAGCCAGTGCAGAGCGAGTGATCGGATTTGAAAGAAACGACGATGGGCCCGAAGCCGGAGCGAACAAACAAGCGACAAACCGCTCGCTGCCCGATCGTGTTTCACTGAGCCAGCAGAAATGACAGGTAACCACCAGTTTTGGGCGGATTTACATTTAAGATAAATCGTATATCGCGATACAAAATTTCGGCCCCGAGCGGATAAACGGGTTTTTCTATATCGTGAACGAAGGACATCTCGATGGAAAGCGGCCCTGTCCGGACCCACAGCACCACGAACACGTCACTCGAGGTCCTCGATACGGTCGCCGGGCTGGACGGCCCGACCGTGAGCGACGTCGGCGAACACCTCGATATGGCCGTGAGCACGGCTCATAAACACCTGCAAACCCTGCTTTCGAACGGGCTCGTCGTCAAACAGGACGATCGCTACTACCCTGGATTGAAACTCTTTCACCTCGGCACCAAGGCCAAACGCCGCGAGCCGCGATTCATGCTGGCCCGCGAGAAAGTGTACCAGATCGCAGATCGGACGAGCGAGGTCGTGAGTTTCTCGGTGTTGGAAAACGGGCGGGCCATTACGCTCTTTGACAGCCTCGATACAGGCACTCTCGAAGGGTTCCAGCGAGGGCAGTACTTCTACTTGCACAGTTCGGCCGCCGGGAAGGCGATGCTCGCCGAGATGGACCGCCCGGACGTTGACGAGATTATCGACCAGTGGGGACTTCCCAAGCGGACCGAATACACGATTACCGATCGGGAAACACTGGCCGAAGAACTCGACATCGTGAGACGCCGTGGCTATGCGGTCAACGAGGAGGAAGCCTGGGAGAACCTGAAAGCCGTCGCGGTCCCCGTCACGACGCCCGACGGGAACGTGCTCGGGGCCATGGACATTTCGGGTTCGCCACACCGAATTTCGTACGAGCGGTCGATCGCACGCACGCTGTCCCACAGTGTCGACGAACTCGAATCCGCCCTCGAAACCCACACCGTCCTCGAGTCGCAGTGGAACGTTCGATAGTCGAATCGAGGGACTTTTCGTGGGGCATTGGAGACCTTCGACGAGGGCGTTCGGCAAGCAGCGAACCGTTCGCAACAATTCATACGACCAGTATCACGACAATGGTCCGAGACGAATCCGAGACACGAGACGAGCAGTGGTGGTCAAACCGACAGGCGGAACTGCTTCACGCCGAGACCGACCGGGCGGCAGGGGACACGAACCTGTCACGATTCGGCCTCGACGCCCACCCGGTCGTCTTCCCGATCTCCCTGGTGATGATCGGCCTCTTCCTGTTCGGGACGATCATGTTTGGAGATACCGCAGCGACCGCCTACGATACAGTTAACACCTTCATCAACACGAACTTCGGCTGGCTGTACATCTTCGCCGCAAACGCCTTCATCCTCGCGTTAGTGTACATCGCCGCGAGCCGCTACGGCGACATCACGATCGGCGGGCTGGGGGCCGAACCGGCGTACTCGACCTTCGAGTGGATGGCGATGCTGTTCAGCGCGGGGATGGGGATCGGGCTGATGTTCTGGAGTGTGGCCGAACCGATGTATCACCTCGCGACCGGCGGCGGCACGATGTTCCCCTTCGAGCCAAATACGGCCGAAGCCGCCCGCGCAGCCCTGGGCATCACCTTCTTTCACTGGGGGATCCATCCCTGGGCGATATACGGACTCGTCGCCCTGGGACTGTCCTTTTTCGCGTTCAATCGCGGCCTGCCGCTGACCTTCCGGTCGATGTTCTACCCGCTTTTCGGGGACCGCGTGTTCGGCTGGCCGGGCCACGTCGTCGATCTGGTCACCGTCTTCGCGACGATTTTCGGACTGGCGACCTCGCTCGGCCTCGGGGCCGCACAGATCAACGCCGGCCTGTCGATCGTCGTCGAACGGACGATCGGAATCGCCATTCCCCACGGTGCAGGCGTGCAACTGCTCATTATCGCGGTCATCACGGCGATCACCGGCCTGTCGGTGTGGGCGGGTATCGACAAGGGGCTGAAACGGCTGAGTACGATCAACGTCACCCTCATGGTGCTTTTGATGGTGTTCGTGCTGAGGGTTGGTCCCACCCGGTACCTGCTCGAGGGGATTCTGCGGGAGATCGGCTTTTACCTGCAGAACCTCCCCCATATGTCCCTCTTCACCGAGACCTTCCTGGGCACTCTCCCCGAGCAGGCGGGGAAAAGCGCCGGCTGGCAGGACGGGTGGACGATCTTCTACTGGGGCTGGTGGATCGCCTGGTCGCCCTTCGTCGGGCTGTTCATCGCCCGGATCTCACGGGGCCGATCGATCCGACAGATGGTGCTTGGCGTGCTGTTGATTCCGACGGCCTTTTCGATGACCTGGCTGGGGTCCTTCGGCGGCCTCGCGGTGTTCACCGAACTCGAACGCGGCGGGACGATCCAGCAAACGGTCATGCAGGATGGATCGGCCTACGCCATGTTCGAACTCCTCGGTGCCTACCCCCTCTCGATGGTGACCGCCACGGTCGCGGTGGCCGTCGTCGTCACCTTCTTCGTGACCTCGGCGGACTCGGGCTCACAGGTCATCGCCCTGGTGTCAGCCGGGGGCAAACTCGACGTGCCGCGCCGCCAGCGGATGCTCTGGGCGACCGTGGTCGGCGTGGTGGCCGCGGCCCTGCTGCTCGGCGGCGGCCTCGACGCGTTGCAAACCGCGGCGATCACGACTGGGCTGCCCTTTGCCGTGGTCCTGTTGGTCATGATCTATACGCTGTTCAAGGGCCTCGCCCACGAACACGCGGTGCTCGAAGAAATCGAGACGCCCGGGGCTGAGGTCGAGACTGGCGTCGAATCGCCGTCCGAGGACTAAGCGCTCGGTTTCGGTACGGCCCGTTTCGTCAGGTGCGAGGGCACGAAAGCGGCGCTTCGCTCACATGAACTCGCCCAACGTCGTTCCCTTGTTCTTGTCGTTCTCGAAGATCGACTCGATCGACCGCTCCAAAATCTGCAGGCGCTGTTTCGTGTACTCTCGCGAGCCGTATTCCTCGGCGACTTCGATGGCGGTGTCGAGGTATTTCGTCACCGATCCCTCGTGGACGGTCAGCGTGACGTCGCCACCGCATTCCCGGCAATTACCGGTCAGTGGCACCCGTCGATACTTCTTCCCACAGGAGAGACACCTGACCTCCTGTTGGGTAAAGGCCCGGAGGTTGCCGATCAGGTCCGGCAGGAAGTGATATTCGATGA
>CAZVCA010000045.1:0-12934 GCA_964626045.1 uncultured Halobacteriales archaeon
CAGGCACCGCTCACCGGCACCGAATCGTCGTCAGTCCTCTGTCGGTGTCGGAGTCGCCATCGTGGCCCCGCCCGAGAGCGAAGCGAAACGATACACGACCATCAGTCCGAGGACGATGAGCGCGATCGCGAGGATCGTCGCCCGGAGGTTCGGTTCGATGATCGGCATCGCCGTCGCGTCCATGCCTTCCGGAATGCCGCTCTGGCTCAACGCGTAGCCGGCCGAGTCCCCCGTTCCGTACTCGATCATCCCGCTCATCGAGCCCGCGATGGTATTCAACACGCCGATGATCGGCAACGCGAGGACCACGAGGCCCGCGAAGACGATCATTGCTGCCCGTTCGAACGCCGAGAGGTGTTCGTGTGTCATGAGTGGGTTACCCCAGGATTGCTTTCGCCAGCGGGTGCTGTGCCCAGTCCATCTGTTCCAGATATTGATCGACGCCCCAGATCCGTCCGGCACCGAGAATCCCGACCGTCGCAAAGAGCACCAGCCCCATCAGGTCACTGTTGACGACGCCGTGACTCCAGCTCGCGTTCACGAAGTAGAAGAAAAACATCAGAGAGCCGCCGAAGAAGGCGGCGAGCCTGGTGAAGGCCCCGATGAGAATGCCGAGCCCGATCAGGAACTCCCCGACGGGGATCATGAAGTTCGTAAAGGCGATGCCAGCCGGGTTGTTGAAGAGTGCGAGGACGCCCTCCAGGATCGTCCCCTGGGACGCGAACTGGATGAACCACCCCGCTTCGAAGGGCGTTCCGAGGACGTAGGTCTCCCAGAGCTTCGTCAACCCGGCGTGAAACATCCAGTAGCCGGTCACGACTCTGAGGATGAAAAGCCAGTAGGCGGTCCACGTGCCGTTCAGTTCCAGGGAGAGATCGCCTCCTGGAAGTTGGGCCTGTATTGTTTGGGTCATTGTCGATCGCTACGATCGGAGTTAGGGTAGCCTAAAAGGTAAGGGGCCGCCCGATTATCAGGGTTTTAAAATCGATACAAGACCGTAACGATGGCGCACACACCCGGGATTTATCCCCTCATATATAGGTTCGGTAGAGGGGCCGCCCATGGTCAATGTATTCCGCCTGGGCAAAACTGCTTTAGTGACCGGACGAAATATCCGTGTATGGCATCGCGGACCGACGGCGACTGGCCGATTGACCCTGACGGCGAGGGAGCGAGTGACGGCATGCGGCGTTTCGACATGGCCGTGCTCTCGGGATACGAGCCGAAATCCGCCTTCCCGATGACCGCCGACGAGTTCCGTGATCGACACGGGGACAAACCGGTCCGAATCAACCACGAGACGGTCGTCGCCGTCAGCGAAATACTCGAACAGCTGGCCGTCGATCGCTTCGAGACCAAGACCGAATTCCACGCCGCCGTCGGCGACGCGATTCGGGACGCGGGTCTGTGGGCGTATCACCCAGGCTCGTAACCTCAAATCTCAACCGTCGATTTCCCGCTGTACTTTCTCCTGTAACAGGTCCACGGCCGTTCGATTAGCCCCTTCGGGGATGATCAGGTCGGCCCGCTTTTTCGTCGGTTCGACGAACTGCTCGTGCATCGGCTTGACCGTCGAGAGATACTGATCAATGACTCCTTCGAGATCCCGCCCCCGTTTGACGACGTCCCGGCGGATTCGACGCAGGATCCGGACGTCCGCATCGGTCTCGACGTACACTTTCAGGTCGAGTAAATCGGTGATGGCCTCGTTGTAGAGAGCGAGAATGCCTTCGACGACGATCACAGCAGTGGGTTCCACAGTGACACGCTCCGTTTGCCGCAGGTGCTGTTCGAAGTCGTATTGGGGCATTTCGATCGGCTCCCCCGATAGCAGCGTTTCGAGTTGCTCAATGAGGAGACTCCATTCAAAGGCCTTCGGGTGGTCGTAATTGACCGTCTTCCGCTCGGCAAAGTCCAGATGCGAGAGGTCCTCGTAGTAGTTGTCAAGCGGGATCATCGTGACGGCCTCCCCGACGTTGTCAGTGAGTTCGCGGGCGACCGTGGTCTTCCCGGCCCCGGTCCCGCCGGCGATCCCGATCGCGTAGGGAGACCGCTCCATAAGCGATGCTGGGAACCGGGACGTAGATGAAACTCCCGAATCGGCCGCGACCAATTCCTATGGTAGTATATCTCAACCCATAAGCCTACCGGGGATACCTTTTAGAGCGGTTCGGTGGTACTATCGCATATGAACACGCTCCCCGTCAAGGAATTCCTCTCGCGAGACTTCGTCGGGGTGAACGAATCCGACGGCGTCAAAGGCGCCTCCGAATTGATGCGGACGGCCGGCGAAACGGCCGCGGTGGTCCTCCGCGGTCAGGAGGCGACCGGGCTCCTGACGGCCGGGTCGGTCCTCGATTACCTGCTCGACGGGGGCAATGCCGATTCGACGCCAGTTTCCGAGGTCATGAACGGCAACCCGCCCATCGTCTCGCCCGAAACCACGATCGTCGAAGCAACCCGTCACCTCGTCGGCACGAATGTCAATCACGTGATCGTCGCGGAGGGGTCAGAAGTGATTGGCCTCCTGGACGCGAGGGACCTCGCGACAGCCAAACAGTCCGAAAGAGGAGGGACAGATCCGGAGACGGTTAGCTCCGCGGGGACTGTAGACGCCCGCGGTGACGTCGATGGGGAATACGCCAATCAGAGCATCTGTGAAGGGTGTGGCTCGTTCTCACAGGATCTCGTCAACGTCGACGGGCAACTACTCTGCCCGGACTGTCGAACCGTCTGATTCAGACAGAAACGCATTTGCATCCCGAACTGAACCGTTGGGGTACATGGCGATACGGACCCTTGATGAGCTCTCTGTGGAGGGGACGTCGGTTGGTGTTCGGGTCGACATCAATAGCCCGCTCGCGTCGGACGGAACCCTCGCCGACGATGCGAGGCTCCGGGCCCACGTCGATACGCTCACCGAGTTGGTCGAGCGGGGGGGCCGGGTAACCATCCTGGCCCATCAGGGACGCCCAGGTGGGTCCGAGTTCGAACCTCTCGAAGCCCACGCGACCCGTTTCGACGAGCTCCTCGATGCGCCAGTGATGTACAGCGACGCGACCAGTTCTGCCGGCGCCCGGGAGGCTATCGATACTCTCGAACCGGGACAAGCGCTCCTGCTCGAAAACACCCGGTTCTACAGCGAGGAATACATGGAATTCGAGCCGGCTCGCGCCGCAAAAACCCACCTCGTTCGTCGGCTGGTCCCCCATTTCGACGCTTTCGTCAACGACGCCTTTGCCGCGGCCCACCGGTCACAACCCTCCCTCGTGGGCTTTGCTCACGAACTGCCGGCCTACGCGGGGCGGATCATGGAGCGAGAAATCGACGTGCTCGGGAACATCGATCGAACGCCGACGCCCCGAGCGTACGTGGTCGGCGGCGCCAAGGTCCCGGATACGATCCGAATCATTCGCCACGGGATCGAGGCCGGGCTGGCCGACGAAGTGCTCACAGCCGGGCTCGTCGCGAACGTCTTCCTGATGGCCGATGGCATCGATCTGGGCGAAAAAGCCGCCGATTACATCATGGAAAAGGACGTCTGGGAGGAGATCGACCGCGCCGCGGACCTGCTCGAGGCCCACGGGGACAAAATCCACCTGCCCACAGACGTGGCCGTCAAACGCGAGGGTGAACGAGTCGAGGTCCCCGTCAAGGACCTCCCGATGGCCGACGATCTGGAGGCCAAGGACATCGGCAGCGGCACCGTCGACACGTACGCCGAAATCCTCGATTCAATGGGGACGGCAATCCTCAACGGGCCCGCAGGAGTCTTCGAAAAGGAGCCGTTCAGGCACGGCACACGAGGGTTGTTCGAAGCCGTGGCCGACACCGATTACAGTGTCGTCGGCGGTGGGGACACGGCCCGGGCCATTCGGAAGTTCGAGATCGACGGATTCGATCACGTCAGCACCGGCGGCGGCGCTGCGTTAGCGATGCTCACCGGCCAATCACTTCCGGCGCTCGAAGCCCTCGAAAGCTGATGACGGGAGCGGTCAGGCCGGCCGAATCGGCTGACCTGGACGCGGTCCTCGAGTGTTGGCTGGCACTAATCGAGAGTCAACGCACTCACGGATCTCACCTCGAAGCCGCGGCGAATCGATCGATCGCTCGGGACCTCCTGGGCCAGTACATCGTCGGAGATATGCTCGCCGTCGCCGGGCCAGCAGGGTCGGCACCCGGGGGACCGATCCGGGGCTTCGTCACGTTCTATCGGGAACACGGCGTCTACGAGCAGGACCGGCCCCGAGGGGTGATCGAGAACATCTACGTCGACCCCGACTGGCGCGGCGAGGGTATCGGATCGGCGCTTTTGGACTACGCCGAGTCGGCCCTGGCCGACCGCGATGCGACAGTCCTGACCCTATCTGCGATGGCCGCAAACGACCAGGCTATCGCGTGGTACGAGGACCACGGGTACACCCCCCATCGCATCGAGTTCGAACGAACCCTCGACGGCGAGTCCGAAGGGAAGGTGTAAACCGGTTGACGGCCTACGAGAGATGTGGCTAGTCTCTTACGGTTCCGTCGGTCGACGGATTCGTGGTCGATCGATCGGGTGCGGAAACGGATTTTGCAGTCCCTGGATGCGGCACTTGGCGCGACGATGTCGACGCCGTGGTACGCCCCACCGGCGGCCTACGAAGCGCGTCGGTTCGACATGGACAACGGTGATATCGCCCTCTTCGCGTGGACCGAGAATCGAGCGTACTGGATCGGGAACACCGAAACGCCGGAATCACTCTGGCGGACCGACAAGTTCGAGTTCGAAGAAGTCCCCACCGGCATCGCCGAGTGGGCCGAACGCGAACTGCTCGCCCAGTTATACCAGGAATCGCCGTGGCTGGAGGCCTATCCAAACCTCTCGTGGTTTTTCCTGCCGGTCTTGCTCTCGAAGGACGGGCGGGAAACTTCACGTGAGTTCTTCAGCCAACACGCCGCCGGCTTTCCCACCGACGACGCCGACGCGGCTCTAACCTTCTACGATTCGTTTCTCGCAAGCGGGGTGCTCGACGAGCATCGCCACGTGATGGCCGGGAAACTCGGCACCTCCGAGGGTCTCAACCTGATTCGCATGACGGCGGCGATGGGCGAGTTCAACACGGCCTATCTGCTCGATCAAGCAGGGTATGACATCGAACCGGAGGCAGCGGTTTCCACCGGCCACTCCCTCGATTTCAGGGTCGAAACGGAGTCGGGGTCCCAACTCGTCGAGGTGACCCATCCGGCCCCACCACACAACCGGTCGACAAGTTCGCCGGTCGAAGCCGTGAAACTGACCGCCGAGACCAAAGTAAACGGGCAACTGGACGCCCACGGCGGTGGCGTGTTACTGCTTATGGACTGTTCGAGCTTCACCGAGGCCGAATGGGAACAGGTCGCGGCGGCGGAACCAGCGATCGGCCATCGGCCCGCCGTCGTGTACCGACTTCGCCCGGAGGGCACCGTCTCGGGGTACACCGACGGACACGTGCCCCTGGATCTCGGGGGCCTCGCCTGAGTAGCCTGCATCTTTATTGTTCCGTGCTACCAATGTACACGCATGACGACACAACTTCGTCGCCCACAGACGAGACGCTGTCTCCGGTGTGAACGCGAGGAAGTCTGGGATCACGACAGGGGAACCTGGCGCGTGGAAGGTGACCCCGGGCGAATTCACTGTGTCCACGAGTGGAACATCACGAACGGGTTCAACCCGGTCGAGGAATGACTTCTCGGAGGGTTCAAGCAACCGGGTCGCGTACCTGAACGTGTGCCATCGTCTCGTCACGACCGCCTCGAACGCGTTTCGACCCCAAAGGGAAACTCGTTGCATCAGTGGCGGGCGATCAAACCGCTTCGGGTGGTGGCGCGGAACTACGCGACGATCGTGTTCGCCAGACATTCACCCTCCCTTCGCCTGAAAAACTGGCTGTTCAGGCGACTCGGCATGACCGTCGAACCGGGCGCCCGCTTCGCGCTCGAATCCACCCCGGACGTGTTTTTCCCCGAACTCGTGACCATCGAGCGAGACGCGATCGTCGGGTACAATGCCACGATTCTCTGTCACGAGTTTCTCCAGGACGAATATCGAACCGGGCCCGTCAGGATCGGTGCCAAAGCCATGGTCGGGGCCGGGGTGATCGTCCTCCCCGGCGTCGAAATCGGCGCCGGAGCGAGGGTCGCGGCAAATTCGCTCGTCGCGGACGACGTGCCACCGGACACGACAGTCGCTGGCGTTCCAGCCGAACCCGTCGATTGATCACTCCCGAATCAGCGTCGCTCCCTGTTTGAGGACGAGGTGATTCGGGATCAGATACACCCGTCCCTCCTCTTCGACCGTGGTCACGAACAGGTCGATCTCCTGGACGACTCCTTCACGGTCGCCGATGGCGACCCGATCGCCGATGCTGAACGGTTGGGCCAAGATGATGTATAAACCGGTCCCGCCGGCCGCCAAGAGTTGATGGAGCGCCGTCGTGGTCAGGACGATGGCCGCGAACAAATACGCGCCGAGTAGAACGACGAGGACCCCGACCGCCACGCCGATCTGGGCGAGGGCCAGGAGGATCGCCACGAAAATGACGGTGTATCGAAGGATTCTGCCGACCAGGGACACCTCGGGGAATTTGATGCCCTTGAGTCGCTCGTTGACCGACACCTCGACTTTGTCCCCGACTAGCAGGCCACCCATCACGACCAATGCGGCGAGCACGTACGACGGGAGCAGGTCCATCCCTCGTGCCATCAGGACACTCGTCTCGACCAGGCCAGCGACTTGGAGGCTCAAGACCAGCGCAAACAGGTATATCAACCACGCTGAACTGCTCGCCAGGACCGTGATCGTATCCGTTCCGAAGTTCCGGGCGGTCCGCTCGAGACTCGTTCCTTCGACGGCCTCGCCGATGCCGAGAGTTTCCAGGATCCGCCGGTTCAGCTGGCCGAGAAAGTAACCGCCGAAGAGACCGACGACGAGTATCGACGCGGCCCACACGTACTGCATGTCAAGCGCCCAGTCCAGGCCCTCGAAGACCATCAGTACGCCTCCGGATCCATTTCAAGAACCAGGTTCCCGCCCTTGAACGCCCGGACGAGACCGTCGCTCTCGCTCAACACGACGGCAACGGCTCCCGTATCGCGGGTGATCGCGCCGGCTGCCATGTGGCGAGCCCCGAGTCCTTTCGGAATATCGACCCCCTCTGCCGAGGGTTCGAGGTAGCGGTAGGCCGAGACGATCTTCCCCGAATCCGAGATGACAAAGGCGCCGTCCAGCCGGGAGAACTCCTTGAGCATCACGTTCACGATGTGATCGCCCACGTGCACGTGTGATTTCTCGAAGGGGTTGTACGAGAGCGGGCGGGACTTGTTCATCACGTTCCCGGCGTCGCCGACGACGAACAGCGCACCCACCGGTTTCCCCTTCTGGCCCTTCTTCCCCAGCTCGATGGCGACGTCGAAGGTATCCCGGATGACGTTCGGATCCGCCCGCGAGTTCGTGAACAGATCGTAGATGCCATGGGTCCCCTCCCGGACTTTCACGCGGGCAATCATGTCCCGGTCCTCGGCAAAGAGGTTGAGCACTGCGGCCACGGAATCGCCTGCCTCGACGATCCCTTGCTCGGTCGCCCCTTCGAGGGCGAATCGAATGCAATCTTTGACGTCCTGGAAATCCAAGGGGACTTCCACGTAAACCGGTGCATCCACGTCATTCTCGGTATCCACGACGACCACCGGCGTATCCTCGATGGCCTCGGCTTCCTCGTACTCCGAACCGGTCGGGGAGAAGAGAAAGAGGGCATCGACATCACCCACGACATCCGCATAGAGGTCACGAAGCTCGCTCATTACATCCTAGGAGTCGGGGAGTCCTCAAAACGTTTATGCGGGTTTGCGCACCGAATGAGTTAATCCGGCGGGGAGCATGCAATGTTATAACGTAGCATGAGCCTTGATGAGCCATACCTCGGTGACTGGACCTTCCTCGATGGAACCACGGCCCCGCCGGGCGATCCTGACCTTTCGCTCGTGCACCTGAGCGATCTGCACGGACAACTCGGGGGAGGATCACAGGTGTTTTACGAAACCGCACGCGGGAACCCGCCAATCGATTTCGGCGGTGAGAAGCGAGCGATCCGGCCAGTACGAGGGTTAGCGACTCACGTCGCGAAAATCAACCAGCTACGGGAGCGCCGGGAACCACTCGTCTTGATGAGCGGTGATACCTTCCACGGCACCGCCGAAACGACATACACGAACGGTTCGATCATGGTCGAGCCGATCAACGAACACGTCAAACCGGACTGTTATGTCCCCGGTAACTGGGACTTCGGACACGAAGCGGCCCAAAACGGATCGGCCGTGGACCTGTTCGATGCCTTGAACGCCCCAACCCTCGCCACGAACCTCCGGGACGATAACGGCGAACACCTATACGATGGATTCACGCTTTTCGAGCGGGAGGGCCACCAGATCGGGGTCGTCGGCATGACCAACCCCTACATCGACCGAATGGCACCAGCGTTTCACGAGGGGCGGTATTCCTTTAGCAAGTCCCCAACCCTGTTGGATCGTACAGCGACCGCCGCGCGGGACGCCGGCGCCGATCTCGTCGTGGCCGTCACCGAAATCGGGCTCCCCTGGATGGTTCAGGCAGCAAAGGACTTCGACAGCGTCGATATCGCGTTGAGCGCACACACCCACGAATACACCTACGAACCGATCCGAATCGACAGCACGGAAACAGCCGTCGTCGAATCCGGCATGGGCGAGTCACTGGGTCGAATCGACGTCCGGTTCGATCCCACCGGCACGGCGTTCAGACACGTGCTGTATGCCTTCACAGAAACGGCCCCATATACCCCGAACCCCGATCGCCCGACGGCACAAACGATCGAGCGGCTTCGGGCCCCGTTTTTCGAGCCCGAACCGGACATGCAGCGGGGAGCCGGCTCCCTTGAACGACCACTGTCGACGGTCGTGGGCGAAACGACAACCGACCTCGCTCGCCAATCCTTCCTCGAGAGTGCGTGGAATACGCTGTTCAACGACGCGCTTCGGGACCGCTTGGACGCCGATCTGGCCGTCTCCCACGGGAACCGGTTCGGACAGGCGATTCCGGCTGGTGAGATTACACTCGGGGATATATACACGTTTTACCCCATGACAGCACGCGTCGCAGCGGGCGATGCCTGGGGCCAGCAACTTCGGACACACGTCGAGGACTACCTCATCGACAACTTCACCTCACACGTCTACGACCAGGAGGACGGTCGCGTCAGGGCCTTCTCTTCGAACGTCACCCTCGAAATCGACCCGACAGCCAAACGTGGCCGACGACTCGTGTCCATGCAGGTCAACGGGGACCCAATCGACCCCGAGGAAACCTATCGAGTCGCATCTTTCCGCCGTCCAGGCGCCCCCGAACGCGATCTCGGTGGTTGTGGCTTCCCGTTCAGGAACGTGGAACAGACGGACATGATACCGGCGACGGTGTTGAGCGATTATCTCGAGGCGAACACGCCAGTCACCTCCACGGTAAAGGGCCTCGTCACAACCGCCCCAGGAGCGGGACCAGTCCAGAATACGCCTGCAGACGGGCCCTATCCATTCATTCAACCCGGTGTCGATTACGCCGACGGGGAATCATACCTTGAGACGGCCATGGTTCCAAGACGGTACGACCATCCGAACCCGACCCAATCTGACGGACCCGAGAGCGAGGAACAGGATAGTCGCCGAACCTGAGTTCAGCCGACGAGAACGACTGGTCGGTCGGTCTGGCGCATCACCGCTGTGACCGTACTGCCGAGCACGGCCTTCGCAACATCTGATCGCTTGCGCCCGGCCATCACGATCTGATCGACGTTCTCATGGTCCACAATCATGAGGATTTCAGCTGGGATAGAGGTGCCTGCCCTGACCCGACGGTCGACCTCCATCCCGTATCCTTCCAGTCGATTTGCCCCACGCATGGCCGCTTCGTTGCCCTCGAACCCGGTTTCGTCCTGAATCGATGCGTCCGCTCGCGGTAAGACATAGAGGATGGTCACTCGACGTTCGGACGCTGGGATGGGAAACTCGATAATAAAATCAGCCTGCGCGGTCACTCGGTCCCCGTCCCGATCGACAGGCATGAGGAAGTGATACATACACGCCCCTTCGGGCCGGTGTGACATATAAACACATGACCCGCCGCGAGAGGACTGTTACCCCACTTTTTGCACCGCCCAAGCAGAAAGTGGCACGAGCGCAGGTAGAAAGGGGCACGAACCGTGGGTCCCCGAACGGTTAATGCGACGGGCCCAGAAGATTGCCATGGTGTAACAAACCATGCCAGGCCACGAAGCGATCATCAACCGATACTACGAGGAGATGTTCACGGAAGGGGATACGGACGTCGCGGAGGAAATCTTGGCCGAAGACCTGACCTATCACGGGCCCCGCAGTGTGACCCCGGGGACCCTCGAAACCATCGGTCAGGTCAAGGCCTTCGTCAAGCGGTATCACGCCGCCTTCCCCGACATCGAGTACGAGGTCGAGTCCATTTTCGGCGACGGGGACGAATATGCCGTCCGCTGGCGATCGACGGGAACCCACACGGAGAAGCTCTTCGGGATCGAGGGCCGAGGCGAGGAATATTCGGGCACGGGATTGAACATGTTTCAGTTCGACGGCGAGGAAATCGTCGAGATATGGTCCTACTGGGACACCTTGGGAATGGTCAGGGAATTGGGGTTGGTATCACCGGTCGGTCTCGGTCCGAACGAATAGAGCCAGCGACCCTTCCGCACTGTTTTCCCCTCGGCTGGCAAAGGGGCACCTATGCAAGATCTCTCCCATCCGTTCGTCGATGATCTCCAGACCTATCCCGCGGACCTCGACGTGCACCTTGGGACCGGTGGGACATACGAAACTGACGGCTACCGATCCACGAAAATCGAAGCGGGGAGCCATGCAGGGACCCACGTCGACGCCCCGGCTCATCTCATTCCGGGGGGCCGCCGCCTCGCCGAGTACGCAGTCGAGGATTTCGTGTTCGAGGCCCAGATCGTCGATTGCCGCGATCTCGGCCCCAGGGAACCGATTCCGAAGGAACGGCTGCCCGAGACCGACGCGATCGACGCCGTCCTTTTGTGGACGGGCTGGGACGAGCACTGGGGTACGGATCGATACCTCGATCATCCGTATCTCAGTCCGGAGGCAGCCAACGTGTGTGCCGATCGAGGGTGGGCGGTCGGGACAGACACGCTCAACCCCGATCCGACACCGACGATGAACGCGGACACGACCGAACCGGACGGGTTCCCCGCCCACGACGCGCTGCTCGGGGCGGAGTGTCTGATCTTCGAGAACCTGACCAACCTCGAGTCCGTGCCCGAACGATTCGAGTTCCGGGCCTATCCGCTCCCGCTCCAGGTCGATGGCGCCCCGGTTCGGGCCGTCGGCGTGGAGTCCACCGAGGAGTGACCGGTCCAGCCGATCCTTCTTTGACGGTCCCCGTCGAATCCTTCGATCATGGCACTCGAACATGACGTGTTGATCATCGGCGCAGGGCCTGCAGGGCTCTCCGCGGGTATTTTCACCGCACGGGCTGGCATGGACACCCTCGTTGTTTCCGACGGCGAACCGCTCCTGAAGCGCAACGCCCATCTGGAAAACTATCCCGGCTTCCCTGCCGGCGTCAACAGTCGCCTCCTGCTCGACATGATGGCCGACCAGGCTGAACGCGCCGGCTGTGAACGACGCCGCGGCCGGGTCACCGATCTCGTGTCGACGGACGGTGGATTCAGAGCAGCCACAGCCGAGGGTGAGGAAATCACGGCAGGACAGGTGATCGCGGCGACGAAGAATACGGTCGACTTCCTGTCCTCGATCGACGGCGTCGAAATCGTCTCCCGGGGCAAGGATTTCGTCGAGACCGAGGAGCAGGGCCGAACGGGTGTCGAAGGACTATACGCAGCGGGTCGGCTGGCGATGCAGCCCTACCAGACCATTATCGTCGCGGGCCACGGCGCCTCGGTCGGCGTCAGGGTGATCGAAGACTCGGATACCAACTTCTACCACGACTGGGTCGCCCCGACGGGCTACTTCACCGGGCGGGGACGAGACGTGCCACCTGGCTGCGAGGAGATCTCCGAGGCCGAACGGCAGGATCGCGAGGCGACGTCCCTTGAGGTCATGCAGTCGTACTTCGAGGGCCCGCATCCCGACGAGCCGACACAGCACCCAAGCGTCGACGGAGACGACTGATATTGCGGAGCTGAGAGCCCCTTATCGGCGAATATCGAACCCGTCTACTCCTTGGGGATCCTCCCAGGTAACCTCCACGTTGGTCACGGAGGCTGCGGGACTGCCCTCGTGACACCAGTCGATCATCTCCTCAACAGCCTCCGACGGGCCCTCGAAAACGGCTTCGACGCGGCCGTCCGCGAGGTTTCTGACCCACCCATCGACGTTTTGCTCCCGCGCCCCATCCCGGGTGCTTGCGCGGAAATAGACGCCCTGTACGGTCCCGGACACGAAGACGTGTGCGCGACGACGGCTCATGTGGCCGGATACGGCCCGGAGTGACAAAATGCTGGCTGCATCGCTCCCACTCGACTATTCCATCATCTGTCCCCCGTTGACAGGAGTGTACGTCCCGGTCGCGAACCTGGCCGCCTCGCCCGCGAACGCGACGATCGTGGGTGCGACGTCCTCCGGCTGGGCCACGCGCCCGAGCGGGGTCACCTGCGAGACCATCTCTCGTCGTTCGTCGTCGAGTATCGGTTTTGTCGCGTCCGTTTCGACCAGCCCCGGTGACACCGTATTCGTCCGCTTGGTTCGCGGCTTCGCCGCTCACCTTTCGAGACGCTCAAACCGCAAGCGTCTCGCTGCTCACGGGTCCGTCCTCCCCGTTCGCTATTCGAGGTCTCACTTCGTTCGACCTCGCTATGCGCGGGACAGGATTCGAACC
>CAZVCA010000046.1:0-12781 GCA_964626045.1 uncultured Halobacteriales archaeon
CAGAACCGTTTCAGGAGGACGATTACAATGGCGATAGGATTGAACGTAACGGAGCCGGAAGGCACCTGCGCCGATGACAACTGCCCGTTCCACGGATCGCTTTCCGTGCGCGGCCAGGTCATCGAGGGCACGGTTGCCTCGACGGACATGGAGAAGACCGTCGTCGTCGAGCGGGAGTACGACGTGTACGTACCGAAATACGATCGGTACATGAAACGTCGCTCTCGCGTCGCGGCACACCACCCGGCGTGTCTCGACGTTTCGGAAGGCGACACGGTCCACATAGCAGAAACACGACCGCTCTCGAAGACGAAAAGCCACGTTGTCGTCGAGGTCGAACAGGACGGAGGTGACGCCTGATGGAAGCCATCAAGGCTGATGTCACCCCTGGCCTCGAGAAAGGTTCGCTGATCACGTGTGCGGATAACACGGGCGCTCGCGAACTCAAGGTTATCAGCGTCTCTGGCTACCAGGGAACGCACAACCGCCATCCCAAGGCCGGACTCGGGGACACGGTGACCGTCTCGGTCACCAAAGGCACCCCGGAAATGCGCCGACAGGTGCTCGAGGCCGTGGTGGTTCGACAGCGCAAGCCCATCCGACGACCGGACGGGACTCGCGTCAAGTTCGAGGACAACGCGGCGGTCATCATCGATGACATGGGCGAACCGCGGGGCACGGAGATCAAAGGCCCCATCGCCCGCGAAGTCGCGGAGCGGTACGGCAGCATCGCATCGACAGCGACCATGATCGTATAGCAATGAGTGAACAACCGACAAAACAGCGCAACGAGACCGACCGGGCGCCGCTCCACGAGCGACACCGGCAGGTTCGGGCCACGCTCAGCGACGACCTCCGCGAGGAGTACGGGAAGCGGAGCGTGACCGTCAACACTGGGGACACCGTCGAAGTCCTCCGCGGCGATTACGCCGGGGAGGAAGGCGAGGTCGTCGACGTCGATCTCAAAGACGCCGCCGTCCACGTCGAGGAGGTCACCCAGGAGACCGTCGAAGGGGAGGACGTTCCTCGCCCGCTTGACGCGTCGAACCTGCGGGTCACGGAGCTCAACCTGGAGGATCCGATGCGTGAAGACCGATTGGAAGGTGACACAGCATGAGCAACCATCAGAAACGACTCTCGGTGCCGAAATCGTGGCCGGTCGAGCGGAAGACCGCCACGTTCACCGCGAAGGCCGACGCCGGCCCCCACGGCGAAGACGGCGTTCCCCTCGTGATCGTCCTGCGGGACGTGCTGGGGTATGTTGATACCGCCACGGAGGCCACCTACGCGGTGAACTCCGGCGGGGTCCTGGTCAACGGCGACAGCGTTGACGACCGGAACCGGCCGATCGGGATGTTCGACATCCTGGCCTTCCCGGAACGTGACGAATACTACCGGGTCTTCCCCGACGAAGGCGGGCGACTCGGCCTCACGCCGATGGACGAGGCCGACGCCGGCTCGAAACTCGGGAAGATCATCGACAAGACGACCGTCGCCGGTGGTCGGACCCAGCTGAACCTCCACGATGGGGCAAACCTCATCGTCGATGAGGATACCTACAGCGGGAAAGACTCCATCGTCCTCGACAACGAGGACAACGAGATCGTCGCTCACTTCCCCTACGAAGTGGGCGCTCTGGTCACCGCCGTTGCCGGCCAGCACGCCGGCGAGATCGGCGAGGTCGAAGACATCAGTGTGACCCCCGGCAGCGCCTCGAACACCGTCACCGTGGATACGGGGAACGGCGTCTTCGAGACTGTCGAGGAGTACGTGGTCGTCATCGACGAGAACTTCGTCGAGGACGACGCCGACCTCCCCGGTGCGGAGGCGGAAGCCACCGAGGCCGACGAGGAGCAACGTGAAACCGACGAGGAACCTGACGAGGAGGGTGATGCCTGATGGCGAGTACCGACACTGAGTTCCACGAGATGCGGGAACCCCACATCGAGAAGGTCGTCGTCCACATGGGCGTGGGCCACGGTGGGGAAGACCTGCAGCTTGCGGAGACGATCCTCGAAGAGATCACCGGCCAAGAGCCGGTTCGGACGACGGCGAACAAGACCGAACCGGAGTTCGGCATCCGAGCGGGTGACCCGATCGGCGCGAAGGTCACGATCCGGGACGAGCTCGCCGAGGACTTCCTCGATCGCGCTTTCGCGGTCGCCGACATCGACCGCCACAAGTTCGACGAGACGGGGAACGTGAGCTTCGGTATCGAAGAGCACACGGACTTCCCCAGCCAGGAGTACGATCCGACGACCGGGATCTTCGGGTTGGACGTGACCGTCAACCTGGTCCGTCCGGGCTATCGGGTCTCCAAACGCGCGCAGGTGACCCGCCAGATCCCGTCGAAGCATCGGCTAACGACCGAGGACGCCATCGCGTTCCTCGAGGACCGATTCGACGTCGAGGTGACCGCATGAGCGACGCAGCAGACGCCAAGACTGGACAAACACACACGTGTCGCCGATGTGGCCGCGAACAGGGCCTCGTCGGGAAGTACGACATCTGGCTCTGTCGCCAGTGCTTCCGGGAGATCGCCCCCGACATGGGATTCAAGAAGTACAGCTAACTATGACGGCAGACGACCCACTGGCAAACGCGCTTTCGGGTATCGACAACGCGGAGAGCGTCGGTCAGTTGACACACACGGTAACGCCCGCCTCGAACGAAATCGGTGCCGTACTCGAGGTCCTGTATGACCGCGGGTACATCGGCGGCTTCGAGTACGTCGATGACGGCCGCGCCGGGCAGTTCGAGGTCGAATTGACGGGGTCCATCAACGAGTGTGGCCCCGTGAACCCGCGATACTCGTCGGGCGTCGACGAGCTCGAGCAATGGGAGAAACGCTTCCTCCCGGCTCGGGATTACGGGACGCTCATCGTGACGACGTCAAGCGGGATCATGAGCCACTACGAGGCCCGCGAGAAGGGCATCGGTGGCCAGCTCATCGCGTACGTATACTGAAAATGACACGAATCGAAATCCAACTACCCGAGGACGTAACCGCCGAGACCGATCGGTTCGACCTCACGGTCGAGGGGCCGAACGGCTCGGTCACGCGACGGCTGTGGTTCCCCGCGGTGACCGTTTCGGTCACTGACGGGACGGTGACGATCGAATCCGACGCCGAGGACGCCAAAACCAACGCGACGATGGGAACCTTCGAGAGCCACGTGGAGAACATGATCCACGGGGTCACCGAGGGCTTCGAGTACCGGATGCAGATCCACTACTCTCACTTCCCGATGCAGGTGTCCGTGGAGGACGACGCGGTCGTCATCCAGAACTTCCTCGGCGAGTCGGCGCCACGACGGGCACCGATTCGCGGCGAGACGGAGGTACAGATCGACGGCGAGGAGATCACCCTGTCCGGCCCCGACAAGGAGGCCGTGGGACAGACCGCCGGCGAGATCGAACAGCTCACCCGGGTGCCCGAGAAGGATACACGCGTCTTCCAGGACGGCGTGTACATCACGGAGAAACCGGGTCGCGGAGGTGCCTGACATGGCCGACGACGAACAAGCAGAGCGGGAACTCGAAGACATCAGCGGAATCGGCCCGTCGAAAGCCGACGCGCTTCGGGAGGCCGGCTACGAGACGATCACCGACCTCCAGGCTGCAAGCCAGTCGGAACTCTCGGACCTCGAGGGGATCGGCAACGCGCTTGCCGCCCGCATCAAGGCGGACGTGGGAGGCCTCGAAATCGAGGAGGAAACCGAGGCCGAAGTCGAAGAACCCGAGCCCGAGGAAGCCGAGGAAGGCGAGATCGAGGAAGACGTCGAGACGGAACTGCGCCCCCGTGGCGTGGCCGACAAGACGCCCGACCTCGACGAGGAGAGCTCGCGGCTCCTGTCCCAGCGGTCACGGGAGGGGAAGCCGAAGTTCAACCAGCAGGACCACCACAAGAAAAAGCGGGTCTCCACGTCCTGGCGCAAGCCGCGTGGGGACCTCTCGAAACAGCGACGGGGAATTAAAGGCAAGGGCGCGACCGTCGAGGCCGGCTTCCGGACCCCGACGGCCGTCCGCGGCCTGCACCCAAGCGGTTTCGAGGAAGTTCGGGTCCACCAACCCGACGATCTGGAGCCGGTCGATCCGGACCGAGAGGCGGTTCGGATCGCGAGCGCGGTCGGGGCTCGCAAACGCGAACGCATCGAGGAACTCGCCGCGGAGCGCGAGATCCGGGTGCTCAATCCGACCTACGAGGAAGTCGAGGTGACCCAGGATGAGTGACCTGTCGACCCAGAAACGACTTGCGGCCGACGTGCTTGACGTCGGCGAGAACCGCATCTGGCTCGATCCGGACGCCCAGGGAGAGATCGCCGAAGCGATCACCCGCGAAGACGTTCGCGAACTGGTCCAGCAAGGGACCATTCGGGCGGATGAGCCCTCGGGCAACTCCCGGGGCCGCGCCCGGAAACGAGATGCGAAACGAGCCGCCGGACACCAGTCCGGGCCCGGCACCCGCAAAGGGAAAGCCGGCGCCCGCTCGGATCCGGCAGACGAGTACCGGAACGGCATCCGGGCGCTGCGTACCGAACTCCGCGAGCTGCGGGACGAGGGGGTCCTCTCCCGTTCGCAGTACCGCCAGCTCTATCGACAGGCAAGCGGTGGCGAGTTCGACAGCGTCCGCCGGCTCCGGGCATACATCGAAGACAACTACGATATCGACTTACGAGGTGATAACTAATGGCCAGCGGACCACGCTACAAGGTACCGATGCGGCGACGCCGCGAGGTCCGGACCGATTACCATCAGCGGTTGCGCCTGCTGAAATCCGGGAAGCCCCGACTGGTTGCTCGCGTGAGCAATCAGCACGCCAGGGCGCAGCTGGTGACCCTCGGTCCTGACGGAGACGAAACGATCGCGAAGGCTATGTCGGCCGAACTGGCCGACTACGGCTGGGAGGCTCCCACGGGGAACCTTCCTGCGGCCTACTTGACCGGCCTGCTGGCCGGCAATCGGGCCATGGACGCGGGACTGACTGACGCCGTGCTCGACATCGGGTTGAACTCGGCGACACCGGGCGCGAAGGTATTCGCCATTCAGGAGGGTGCCATCGACGCCGGGCTTTCGATTCCGCACAACGACACGGTCTTTGCCGATTGGGAACGCACTCGTGGCGATCACATCGCCGATTACGCAGCACAGCTCGACGAGTCGCTTTACGGCGGCGACTTTGACGCAACCGACCTGCCGGATCACTTCGAGGAAGTGCGTTCGGCACTACTGGAGGACAAGGAATGAGTCACACCGACGCCTGGGAGCCCACGACCCGACTGGGTCGTCGCACCAAGGACGGCGAAGTAGAGGACATGTCCGCTGCCCTCAACTCCGGTCTCCCGCTGAAGGAGCCGGAGATCGTCGACACGCTCCTGCCGGGGCTCGACGACGAGGTACTGGACATCAACATGGTCCAGCGGATGACCGACTCCGGCCGCCGGGTGAAGTTCCGGGTGGCCGTCGTCGTCGGGAACCGCGACGGCTTCGTCGGCTACGCGGAAGGTCGCGACGACCAGGTCGGCGGGGCGATCCAGAAGGCAATCGACATCGCGAAGCTGAACATCATCGACGTCTCCCGGGGCTGTGGGTCCTGGGAGTGTGGCTGTGGGCTACCCCACACCGTCGCGCTCAAGACGACCGGCAAGGCCGGGAGCGTCGAGGTCGAACTGATCCCCGCGCCACGAGGCCTCGGCCTCGCGGCCGGCGAAACGGTCCGCCAGGTCCTTTCGATCGCCGGGATCGAGGACATCTGGACCCGATCGTCGGGGAAGACACGGAGTACGGTCAACTTCGGCAAGGCGACCTTTAACGCGCTCAAACGGACCACGGAAGCACGGGTGCCCGACCGGACACTCGACGTGCGTGAGGTGATCGAGTGATGGAGGCTGTCGTCCAGATCCGCGGCGACGTCAACATGACCGGGGCTGTCGAGGACACCCTCGACATGCTCAACCTCCACGGGGTCAACCAGTGTACCCTCCTCCCCGAGACCGACACGTACCGGGGCATGCTCACGAAGGTCAACGATTACGTGGCCTTCGGCGAGCCGAGTCAGGAGGTCCTCGAGACGGTCATCGAGACCCGCGGCGAACCGGTCACTGGCGACGCCGCGATCACTGATGAGTGGGTCGCCGAACAGACGGCCTACGACTCGGTCGCCGACCTCGCTTCGGCGCTCCTTGCGGAGGAAACGACGCTCAAAGACGCCGGGCTCTCGCCGACGCTTCGACTCCATCCCCCGCGGGGCGGTCACGACGGAATCAAAAACCCGAGGGGGACTGGTGGGCAACTCGGCACACATAGCACCGAGGAGATCGACGAACTCCTGGTGGCGATGCGATAACCATGACGGACAAGAAACGACGCCAGCGCGGTTCGCGAACCCACAGCAGCGGCTCCCAGAAGAATCGACGGGGAGCCGGGCATCGTGGGGGGCGTGGCCGTGCCGGCCGCGACAAACACGAGTATCACCATTACGAGCCACTCGGGAAGAGTGGTTTCAAACGCCCGGAAAGTGCCCAGACGATCGTCGCGGAAGTCAGCCTGCAGAAACTCGACGAGGACCTGCCACTACTCGTGGCCGAGGGAATCGTCGAAGAAACCGAGGCTGGCTATCGCCTCGACGCTCGTGATCTCGTCGACGATGCGGAGGCAGACGTGATCAAGGTGCTGGGTGGCGGGCAGGTCCGTCATCAGCTGACCGTCACGGCCGACGCGTTTACCGGCGGCGCCCGCGAGGCCATCGAGGGCGAAGGTGGCGAGGCGATCGTTCCCGAAGACGACGAGACCGACGCCGAGACTGCAGCCAACGAGGACTAACCCATGGGATGGAAGGAGGCCGCTGAACCCTATCTGACCCGGATGCCCTCGGTCCAGCGACCGACAGGTCACGTGCCGTTCAAGCGGAAGCTGGCCTGGACGGCGGGCGTACTGGTACTTTACTTCTTCCTGACGAACGTCTATCTCTTCGGGATGGCCGAAGGGCAGGACCTGTTCGGTCAGTTCCGAAGTCTTCTCGCCGGCGGTCAGGGCACGATTCTCCAGGTGGGCATCGGTCCGATCGTGACCGCGTCCATCGTGTTGCAGCTACTTGGTGGGGCAAACCTCCTTGGGCTCGACACGAGTGACCCCAGAGATCAGGCACTCTACCAGGGCCTCCAGAAGCTTCTCGTCATCGTGATGACCATCCTGACGGCCCTTCCGATGGTTTACATGGGCGACTTCCTGACCCCGGCTGATCTGGGGATCGGCACCTTCTGGGTCCAGACGCTGATGTTTGCCCAGATCTTCGTCGGCGGGGTCCTCATCCTCTACATGGACGAGGTCATCTCCAAATGGGGTGTCGGATCGGGGATCGGCCTGTTCATCGTCGCCGGCGTCTCCCAGAGTTTGGTCGGCGGGCTGTTCTTCTGGGAGGGTGAGTTCGGCAACATGGGTGTGCTCCCGACCTGGATCGATATCATTCTCGGGAACGCCCCGCAAATGCCGTCGATCTTGTCGGGCGAAGGGATCATGTACCTGCTCATCCAGGGACAGATCCTCGCGATCATCACGACGATCATCATTTTCACGGTGGTCGTCTATGCCGAATCCGTCCGCGTCGAGATCCCGCTCAGCCACGCTCGCGTGAAGGGTGCCCGGGGCCGCTTCCCGGTGAAGCTCATCTACGCCAGCGTGCTGCCGATGATTCTCGTTCGGGCGTTGCAGGCAAACGTGCAGTTCCTGGGGCGACTCCTCAACAGCCAACTGGCGAACATGCCAGGCTGGCTCGGGGTCTACGCCGACGGCCAACCGGTTGACGGGTTGTTCTACTATCTCGCCCCGATCTACCGGCGAGCCGATTGGATGTGGTGGCTCGGCGGGACCGCTCAGGAGCCCTGGCAGATCATGTTGCGGGTCAGTATCGACCTCTTCATCATGATCGTCGGCGGGGCGATCTTCGCCATCTTCTGGGTGGAGACCGCCGACATGGGGCCGGAGGCGACGGCCAAACAGATCCAGAATTCGGGGATGCAGATCCCCGGGTTCCGGCAGAACGTCGGCGTCATCGAGAAGGTCATGGAGCGGTACATCCCCCAGGTGACGGTCCTGGGCGGGGCCCTCGTGGGCCTGCTCGCGGTGATGGCCAACATGCTTGGCACCATCGGGCAGGTCTCTGGAACGGGCCTGCTCCTGACCATTTCCATCATTTACAAGCTCTACGAGGAGATCGCCGAGGAGCAGATGATGGAGATGCATCCGATGATGCGCCAGATGTTCCAGGAGTAGCGGGCGGAACGCCTGTTTTTGGCGCTTTAAGTGTCTAATAAGCCTTTTCAAGTTTCAATTTGCCGTTTAGGTCCGGGACACTCTAGTATACATAGCTACCAACTGCTCGGGATTTTGGCCACTTCCCGGTGCTGAATACAGACGGTGAATTCAGCAGAAAAACGACCTCTTTCCCGCTTTCAAGCAAGTAGGCGGATTCGGTTAGTTCAGTTGTTATCGAGACGATTTACGTCTCTTTGGAGGCCAGTTGGTCTACCGTCACGCGCATCAATGCACGGGCATCCCGGTACCAATTCAGCCAGGTGATGATTGGAAACAACTTTCCCGTTTCTTCATTTGGACTGTCAGATGGCCCAACAACAGTTGACAACGGCGTACGCTGAATACCAGCGACGATAACGTGGTCATCCGGTGTCACTCGGGCGAGATGAATGCCGACTGCCCACGGTCCGTTTTTGCCAGAGACAACCCCGGCGAACGACTCAACTGGGGCTTCGTTGCCAAGGAGCATTGGGGGAGCGGTATCCAGGCCATCAGGGAAATTGGCCACGAGTTCGTTATCGAGTTCCAAGTAACCATCTACGGGGAGTTTTTCTGGTCCGGAAACCCATTGAACGCTCTCTGCATCGGAGATACCGATATTCCCGAGGAAGTTTCGAACGGTTTCATCTTCTAACAGCGCCTGTGAATCCATGCCAACTATTGGATTCGCATCGAATCCAGCCACCGACGGTGCAGGCGTTGACAGTACACCCATTTCGAAGACTGCGCCGCCGAGCGCTGCCGGTCGCCCCTCGGTGAATAGCTCGTCGTACCCGTCGGTAAACTCGAATTCAAACAGTGCGTTCCCGACGCTCGCGACAGTCGTGGACTGGACTTCCAGTGTCTCCCCTGCTTCGACCGGGCGCCCGTTGACTGCATCGAGATCGACCCCAAACGCGTCCTGAAAGGCGGTCTCAGCCGGGACGAAAACGAGCGTCGTCGCTGCTGGCCCGTCAGTCTCTGAGGGAGTCGTTTCCGCGTCGGTGCCATACGCCGAGTTTCGCGGGATCCAAGTCTGTCCAGGGTGCCATCCAGTTTCCGCGACCCACATACTGCCGGGATACCACATACTACCCGGGTACCACATACTGCCGGGGTACCACATACTACCCGGATACGCTTCGGGATCGGGGGTCCACATACTACCCGGGTAGAAGTTTCGCCCGGGAATCTCAAAGACTTCCACGGTGTCAAGCGCATCGACGGTGAGGGAGTCCGCGTCGAGCGATCCGGCATTGAAGACAGCAATCGGCTCGCCTTCACCGACGTCTCGCAGTCCTGCTGGCGCCAGAAGCCCGATGTCCGCAGTGTCGACTTCATGTTTGCCAGCAAAGAATGGAAGCGGCTTCGGACCAGGTTCCCACTGTGTGCTCGGCACCCATTCGTTGCCCGTGAGGAAAGCCCCTCCGTCGCTGATATCTCCGCCGTTGAGTCGCTTGAGGTAATTTCCGACAGCTGTTCTGACCGAGCCGTACTCGTCCACGCCGGCCGCCCGACCGTACGTTGCGAACTGGCTCGAAATTGTCACCTCGACGTTGCCACTCGGCCCACTTCGAGTCACAGCGTATGAATCATGCAACCCATCACCGAGCACCAGTCCTTCCTGGTGTTCAGATGGCAACACGACCGGATCAGCTTCGAAGGATAGTGATCTCGCGTCGGAACAACCGGCCAGTGATCCAATTGCAACGGTTCCTACCAATGCCAAATAATCTCGCCGGGTGCCTATTTCGTTTACAAACACGTTTTGAAATTGATGGGGGTAAGCTTAAAACCCGACTATATGGGGGGTAATTGCGAAACGCTTCGTTGCTGACTAAGAGGCCTTTTTACGAGCCACTTTCAAGCCATAACCTGAATTATTCCATATGCACTGTCTATTCTCCAGTGGTCGACTTTAACTGACGATACAAAACCCAAAATATATCCCGCCGATTGTCAACCTTCCAGTCTCATCCGGTCATCTGCGGAAAGACTGCCTAGAACAGGTTCTCGAGGAATTCGAGTAGGCGGTCGAGCAAGCCGGCATTCTCGGTCGTGTCCGTTCCAGTTGTCTCTGACGGCTGGGTCGTGTCGGTTTCGGTTCTTTGGGAGGTGGTCTGCTCAGACAGCTGGCTGGTTTCGGTACGCTGGGTGGTGGGGGTCACGGTCGGCGTTATGTCCTCACCTTGTACGATGATGGTTTTTGTCGTGGTGGCTCGGGCCCCTGCCCCGTCGGTGACGGTGAGTTCGACATTGTAGGTCCCAGACTGCTTGTAGTTGTACTGGACCGTTTGGCCGGACTTGCTGAGTCCGTCACCGAGGTTCCAGGAGTAGGCTGTGATGTTTCCATCTGAATCGGTTGATGCGGACGCATCCAACGTGATCACATCACCCGTTTGTGGATTGTTGTTTGAGACGGTGAACTGGGACTTCGGTGGCACATTCTGTTCCGCAACGGTGAACGTTCGTGACATCGTCTCCGTCGCGCCATGGCTGTCGCGAACGGTGAGTTCGACTGTATGGGACCCTGCCGACGTAAACGTGTGTTTCAGTGCTGCACCTTGCCCCGCCAAACTGCCATCGACGGTCCACTCGTAGGAGACGATCTGCCCGTCGGCGTCCGTCGAGCTCGTTCCATCGAATGTCACCGTCTCACCCGCTTCGATGGAACTGGGCGAGACTGTGTACTGGGGAGTCGGGGCGAGATTGTTGACGACAACTGAATCGGTCGTGAAGGCTTTGGTCCCCTGGGTGTTGACCACGGTCAGATTGACGCTGTACGTACCTGGCGTGTCGAACCGGTGGGTCATCACCTGACCAGACCCGACGACCGTCCCGTCGACCCGCCACCGATACGCCGAGATGTTGTTGACGATATCGTACGAGGGGCCTCCGTCGAAGGTAACCGTCTCACCGCTCCCGACGCTGTCGGACGAGCTCGTGAAATTCGCCTGGTACATACTCCCGAGTAACGGGAGCTGGGTGACGAGACTCTGTTCCAGCAGGCCGGGGGCATAAATCAAATCCGAGGAACCGCCATCGCTCGTCGTGTTGAAACTGGCGTCTATCTTTCTGGGTGCTCGAACGTTCCTGAAGGTCTGTGATCCGTGCCCACTTTTCTCGACAGTGATGGTGAGGTCCTTTTCGGTCCAGTACGCTTTCGAAACAGGTGTCTTCCCGATGGTTCGCCCGTCGACCCGTACTGTTGCGTTCTCTAGGTTCGCGTCGACGACGAGGGCCTTTCGCTCCTTCGAGAGTGTGTAGTCGACTTGTTCGGGCGGATTCAGGAGTTCCTTCCGGAGTTTATCCTGGTAACCCTCTTTTTCGACACGGATGTCCACCGGCCCGTCTTTCTCAGACACGTCGACGGGTAGCTCCACGTTCAACGGTGTCGCTCCTTTCTTTTCACCGTCGATGTAGACGGTTGCACCTGTCGGGTTCGTGTTGACGGTAACGTCGCCGAGCTCGTCGTTGGCTGGCGATTCGAGCGTCAGTGGGTTGTCGAGTACGTGCAGACTCGAGCGCACGATGGTCTCGTCCTTTGATAGGTCCTTGTCGTCCCAGGTGCTGTCGCTTTCCAGGTACTGGACGGAGAAACTTTTGAGTGAGGTTTGTCCAGTGACGACGTCCCAGTGGCCGGGATTGTTCTCGTCACTCCTGGATTTCACGTCGTCGTAATCGTACCTGAGACGGATGGTGTCCTCGGCCGTTTTCATGCCTTTGTACATATCCGGTTGGCTACCGTAATCGGTGGCCGATTTCGGACTGAGGTAGACGCCAAACCACGGTTCGCCGAAATTCGTGTACAAACCGCCACCGTCGATCGCCTCTCCTTTCTCGTTGATATAGGTCTCCGCATCGATTTCGACCGTGAAACTGGACACGCGACCGTCACCGTCTTCGTCGACGCGGTCAACGACAGTAACGTTCTGAATCCCGGCTTCCGACGCGCTCGCGACACTTACTGTTCCAACAGCAAGGCTGCACACGAGTAGGACGGTTAGCAGGACACTTCCACTGGTCTTTTTGCTTGGGTGCCGGGTCATTACGTTACGGCCGGCATTACAGATCTCCTTTTTTACGATGTCCCTTTTGGCTAAAGACATACCCAATCGATCAATGGAGGTTATTTAAAACCCAATTATATGGGGGGAAATTTGCGACTTTTACATCTGCAGACTCAGCCGATTTTTCGAGCTTGCATCTACCGATATGGAATACTGTATATGCGCTATGTATTCAGCACGGCAACTGAAACATATCACCTCCCGATAATTATAATCGGAATCGCTCGCGGGCCTGAGATTAACTAGTTTGAGATGCAAAAGGAGGCTATGCACTCACTCTGGACAGTCGGTTATGTAAAGACAAAATCTTTACAATAGTCCACTCATGCGCCAGATGTTCCAGGAATAGCGGCTGAAACGCCTTATCTCGGGAGTTTTAGGTTCTAAAACGTCGTTTTTCTCATTCGAATTTTGGCATT
>CAZVCA010000047.1:0-12733 GCA_964626045.1 uncultured Halobacteriales archaeon
CGCCGTCCATGAGTGCTGCGCCCGAGAGCATCGTCGCCATCAGGGTCTCGTGGCCCGGGGCGTCGACGAAGGAGACGGTCCGCAGGACCTCGGTTTCGACGTCGTGGTCCGGACACGTTTCAGCGACCGTATAGGCGTCCGCTCCCTCGCCCTCGGGACAGCGCCGCAGTGTCGTATCCGCGTATCCCAGTCGAATCGAAATCCCGCGTTTGAGTTCCTCGGAGTGCTGGTCGGTCCACTCGCCCGATAAGGCACGGACCAGGGTGGTCTTCCCGTGGTCGACGTGCCCGACGAGCCCGATGTTCACCTCCGGTTGTCGGTTATCGGCGTCCATAGTCACAGATTTGTCGAATTTTCGCGAGGAACGCCTGATAAACCTACTGTTCCGGCCGCGGACCGGCAGCCACCCCATCCAGTGACAAAGGGTAAGCCCATCCCTGCCAAACGGCCTGTATGGAACCAAACGTCGGCGGGACGGATCAAACGCTTCGGATCGCAGCCGGCATGTTGCTCACCATCCTCGGGGCCGTGTCGCTGCTCGGGTCTGCGTTGGGGCGACCGATCGGTGCCGTGTTATTGGTCGTCGGGCTCGTCCTCCTGTACACCGGCTACACACGCCAGTGCATGCTTTACGAGCCGCTTGGCATCGACACGAGCGAGTAGACGAGGGCTTTTCTCCTCGACAGCCCTACCCCGGACCGTGCGGGAATACGGTTTCGAACTTCGGCTTGGGGCCCACCTCGAACGAGCCGGGCTTCCAGGGCTCCCCCAGGTCACTGACGGCGGCCTCATCGCTCGCCAGCTCGGGACGAGTGTCGCCGGAAGCGGCACGCGGGTGATGGATCTGGTGTACGTCGAGCCGGGACCGGCCTTCGTCGATCGAATCGACCTCTCGTCGGCGACCATCCCCCCGCTCGCGCTCGAAAGTTCGGTGCCGGTCGGGACCAGCCGCCCAGTTGGAAAAGCCATCGACGCGCCGCCCGCCGCCGCCCGGGAGATCGCCGAACGGGCCGCCGAAGTCGGCTTTTTCGACCTCTCCAGGGAGGGGAGCACCTTTGCAGCCAGCCGCGTGCGCCGCTATCCGGACTGGTTCGGCGGGCTGGTTGGTATCGAGAACAAGCCCGATCTGGGGACGCCCGGGGATCTGGCGGCCCAACTCCGCCGGGATGTGAGCCTGCAGGTCCTGGATCGAGTCGTCCTCGCGACCGAAAGCTACGTGACGGGGGCTCACCGGCATCGAGTCCCCGATCCCGTCGGTATCTGGCGGTTTTCGCCGGCAGAAGACTCGATCGAGGTCATCCGCCCTCCCGCCCCGCTGGAGCCAGAGGCCCCGAGCGTCGAGATCAGATCGGAGCACCCCGGCCGCACCGAAATCACCCCTGTCTCAGCCGCCGAAAAGGCCCGCCAGCGCCGCCGGATCGCCGAACGGGCCTATGGAAAGGGATGGCGAACCTTCGAAGCGCCCGGTTGTGCCAACTTCGAGGCGTGGACTGTCGCGGGGAGCGATGGCCTCCCTGGGTGTGCGTGGGCTGATCGCCTCGTCGACCCCGCGACGGCGTGTGGGCCCGACTGTCCTGGATATGTACCGGCACCGGCGACCGAACTCCCGAAAGCCCGGGAGCGCGCCCGCCGAACGGCCTGGACCCCAGATCCGCCCGGCGGGGCCCGTACGCAGGCGTTTCTCGACCGCTATACCACCGAGTGACTCAGGGTGCTGGCGGTAACCGGATCGTAATCCGACTCCCGCCCGCCTGCGAAGCCGTCACGCTGATCGAGCCGTCGGAGCGCCTGACGACCAGGTTGATCAACCACAGGCCCAGGCCGCTCCCGTGGTAAAGCGGCGTGATCTCCTCGGTGCCCGTGAGGACGTTTTGTTCCATCTCCGGGAGGCCCGGGCCGTCGTCCTCGACGGTCACGGCCACCGCGTTTTGCTCCGCCCGGACGCTGACGGTGACGGTCGGGGCCGGTTTGTCGGCGTGTTCGATGCCGTTTTCGATCAGTTCCTCGATGGCTCCTTCGAGACCGGGGATCGCAAGCGCGGCATGGGCCGGCGTCTCGAGTTCGATCGTGGCCGCTGGATACCGCTCTCGCAGCCGGGTTACGACCCGGTCGAGCATCGGTCCGAGGTGAATCGGTTCGGTGGACTGTGGGTCGGCAACCGATTGCATGATCCGCCGCTCTTTTGCCGTGGTCTCCAGAAGGGCCCGTCCGCTTTCGAGGATCCGCTCGGCCTGGCGGCGGATCTGCCCCTCGCCGTTTGCGGCAATCGTCGCCGCGTAGCCCTGGATGACGTTCATCTTGTTGTTGAGGTTGTGCCGGAGCACCCGATCGATCGCTTGCAACAGCTCGTTGTTCGATCGCAGTTGCTCGCGGATCCGTCGCTGTTCGTCGATGTCCTGGTGGACCCCGACCGCCCGGATGGGCTCGCCGTCGTCCCACTCGAGGACTTTCCCGATGTTGCGGATCCACTTCCACTCGTCGTCGGCCGTCCGCAGCCGGTATTCACACTGGTACAGTTCGGCGTTTCCCCGCAGGTGTTCGGCCAGGGCTCGGTCGTGTGTTTCGCGGGCCTCCGGGTGCAGGAGGTCGGCCCAGTCGTCGACGCGGTTCCCGATTTCATCGGGCTCATACCCCAGCATGCGGTGGTATCGTGGGTCCCGGTAGACCTCGTTTGACGCCATATCCCAGTCCCAGACGCCGAGTTCGGCCCCTTCGAGCGCGAGATCGAGCCGTTCTTCCCGTTCCCGGAGGTCGGCCTCGATCGAGCGGGTGTAGAGGAAAAGGCCGATATCGGCCGCGAGTTCTTCGAGCAACCCGAGGTGGTCGCCCGTCGCCCCTTCGCCGGCGGGTAACAACACGGAAAGGGCGCCAAACAGCTCCCCTTCGTGGCGGAGCGCGAACCCGAACCCGGCCCGCGTCGAGCCCGTCGCGTCCTGCGCAAATGGCAACTCGGTTCCGTTGTCCAGCCGGAGGGTCCCCGCTTCGTCGACGGCATCGAGGTAGGCGACCGTGTCAAAGTCCGCGCTTGGGCCCTCGGCCGGCCCCGGATCGGCCGCGACGATCGGCTCCTTGCCCGGCCGATGCACGATAACTCGCGAGAACTGATCGCTCGACGCGATGGTCTCGGCGATCCGGGGCAGGACCGCCGCGGGATCCCGCGATTCGACCAATTGTTGATTGACTTCCGACATGACTCGCCGGAACTCCGAGAGCTGTTCGACCTCCCGAAGTTTGGCTTTGAGTTCCGTGATGTCCCCCTGAATCGCGACAAAGCCCTCGATTTCGTCGGTTTCGTCCCTGATGGGGGCGATTGTTTGCTGTGCGTGGTAGATCTCGCCGTCCTTTCGCCGGTTGATGATCTCTTCTTCCCAGACGTCTCCAGCGTGGATGGTCTCCCAGAGCGCGTCGTAGTAGCTCGACGCCATCTCGCCGGATTTCAAGATTTGGGGCGTTTCGCCAAGTGCTTCGGCTTTCGTGTAGCCAGTGATCGCCTCGAAGGCGGGATTGACGTATTCGATCGTCCCGTCGGGGTCAGTGATATAGATCGCCTGGCCGGCGGCCTCACTGGCCTTTTGGAACCGCCGGAGTCGCCGCTCCCGCCGTTTTCGGTCTGTCAGGTCCCGGGCGACGCTGAGGATCGCCGCCGTATCGCGGTATTCGATCTCGCGGGCGGCGACCTCGACGGGGATCTCCTCGCCGTCTTTGGTCTCGTGGACGGTCTCGAAGGTCAACGTCCCTTCTGACTCGATCCGATCGATCCGCTCGGGTGCGGCCGCGGCTTCCGACGGGGCATCGATATCGGTCGGGCGCAACTCGAGGAGTTCCTCCTCGGTGTATCCGAGTCGCTCGCAGGCGGTCCGGTTGACGGCGAGGAACTGGCCATCAGGTTCGTGTACGAAGACGGCGTCGTCGAGGCCATCGAACAGCTCCTGATACGCCACAGGACACGATTCGGCTGGCTGGTCCGCCGATTCCGGCTGGGCAGGGGTCAGGACGTCCTCGATGCGATGGGCGAGGAGCTCGATCCGATCATCGCGGTCGGTCCGCGGGACGTAATCCGTGAAGATGTCGGCCAGCCGATCGGTGGCGAGCACCGTCGCGACGTCCTCGCCGTGGTAGACGACGGGAGGGGTCGGCTGGCTCCGATCTCCGCCCATGAACGCCGCTCCGAATCGGTCGAGGGCCTGCCCGGAAAGGACGATACAGTCCTCGGTTCCGGCGGCGAGCCGGTCCGAAAGGGCCGCTTCGTCGGCGATCGCGTCGACCCGAAACCGCTCATCGGCCGTTTCCAGGGCCTGGGCGCGGCGCTCGGCGGCTGCCTCGGTCGCGCCGACATAGAGGATCGAGATACCCGCCCCATGGCCCATGTTTGACATTGGCAAAGGACGCGTTCGATATATGTATAGCGTTCTGGGAACCGACCGACTCGCGTTTTCTCCCCAGTTCTTTCGCGGTGTTGACAGCTTACTCGCGAGGAGTCTCTCCCGGGCTCATTCGGGCCCATCACCGCCCAGCTCGATTTGTTCCCCATCGATGGCCATGCGGGGGCCAAAGGCCTCCTCGACGGGGTATCGGTGTGACAGGTGAACGAACCTGACCTGATCGGCCTCGAGGATTTCGGCCATCTCCGTGGCCCCTTCCCGGGTCATGTGTTTCGTGCCGAACGACCGCGGCACCCCGTCCTCGTTCTCGTGTCGGCCGCCGAGGGGATGGTGCTCGCACATCGACGCCGGGACGATCGCCTCGGCGATCAGGAGGTCGGCCCCGCGAAGCCGGTCCCGGGATCGGTCGGGAATCCCGAAACTCGTGTCCCCGGTCAGCGCCAGGACGGCATCGTCGCCCTCGATCCGCAGCCCGTAGCTCAGGAGCGGCGGGTGCTCGACCGGGACGAGTTCGACCGTGAACCCGGCCGCTTCGAACGGTTCGAACGGTGTGTGCGGGTGCACCGTGATCTGGTCGAGGTAGCCATACCGACTGGCGACGGTCTCGGCGACTGACTCGCCGGTTTCCGGATCAGTTTCGTTGGCCGCATGGACCGCGAGGTCCGGCATGAGTCGGTAGGCGTTGCCTAACCCGTCGAGGTGATCGAAGTGAACGTGGGTGATGATCGCCTCATCGGGAAACGGGACGTCGTTCTGCAGAAACTGGCTGCGAAAGTCCGGGCTGGCGTCGATCAAAAGCGATTGGCCTGTCCGCTCGTTTGCCACGTGCACCGAGAACCGCGAGCGTTCCCGGTCGGTCTCCCGGGCTCGCGTACAGGTCGGACAGTCACACCGTGGCACCGGCGTGCCGGCGGTGTCGCCCGTTCCCAGGAGGGTGACTCGCATCTATGGCGTCGGCGCGTGGTCGTGATCGTGATCGTGTTCGCCTTCGACGTCCAGTGCGTCCTCGATGCTCTCGAGATTTCGCATATGATCCCGCTCCTCGAACTCCTCGACGGCGTCGAGCAGGTCCTCCTGGGTGAGTTTCGTCCGGTCCGAGACGAGCGCGGAGAGGACCGCCTCCCGCAGGACCAGCCGGAGGTCACTGCCGGTCAACCCGTCGGTTTCGGCGGCGATCTCCCCTGGATCGAAGTCCTCGATTTCGATGTCGGCGGTCACCAGCCCGAGGATCCCCTCACGCATCGACTCGTCCGGGCGAGGGAAGTGCAGGATCTCGTCGAATCGCCGCCAGGCGGCCGCGTCGAGCTCGTCCGGGTGGTTCGTCGCCCCGATCAACAGGACGTCGTCCCGGATCAGGCTCACCTCGTCGATCGACTTCAACAGCGTGTTGACGGCCCGTTTGATTGCCGCGTGCTCGTCGCTGGTCCGGGTCTTGGCGACGAAGTCGAACTCGTCGATGAAGAGGATACACGGCGAGAGTCGCTTTGCCACCTCGAAGACCTTCTCGACGTTTTTGGCCGTCTCGCCCAGGTACTGGCTCGTGATCATCGAGAGTTTGACCTCGACGAAGGGCAGGTCCAGCTGGCGAGCCAGCCCGCGGGCCACGGAGGTCTTGCCCGTGCCTGGCGGGCCGACGAAGAGGAGTTTCCCGATCTCGCGCAGGCCGATCTCCGCGAGGTAATCCCGGTGCTCGATGGCCTTGGCGACTTTGCGGACCTCGGTCGATTGGTCCTTGGTGAGGACCAGGTCCTCGAGGGAGATCTCGATGTCCGCTGGCGCCCGCACTTCAACCAGGTCCAGCATCTCCTCGTCGTCCTCGTCGAAATAGGACTCGAGCTGGGACTCGATGTACTGCGGGTCGGCGTGCATGGGGCGGTTCTGTTCTCTCGCGAACGCATAATCCAGGTCGAAATCCGCGTGATCCTGGTACTCGTAGGCAAGTGTCGGGTTCGCTTGCAGTCGTTCCTGGTCGGCTCGCTCGAGGAACCAGTCTTCGAGCATCCCTTCGTCAGTGATCGAAATCGTCTCGGAGAACGTGTCCCGATCGGTGAACATCAGGCCGGAAATCTCGGCCCACGGGTCCTCGATCCCGGTCGCCTCGCTGATCGTGTCCGCGTCGGGTTTCGGGGGGCGCCCGACGCCTTCGCCCGACCAGAGGGCGGTTCGAATCGACGGTGGGAGGTCGTTCTCGTCGAGTGAGGGGTTCCGGTCGTAACAGATCCCCGTGAGAAGCACTTCGACGACGTCCAATTGCCGGTTTTCCATCTTACAGAACTACCTCGCCATCGGTGAAAAGCGCGTCGTTATTCCCTGATGAAGAACACGATCGGCCGGCTGTGGAGGTATCCCTGGTGGGTCACCTCGCGATAGCCGTCCAATCGGTAGCGGACGTCGTCGGCTTCCTCCTCGAGGGTGATGACGACCGGGGGCTGGCGCTCCGAGATGGTGACCGCGTCTTTCGTACTCCCGACCCGGGCGTCGTATTGTTCCAGATACCAGGGCACGGGGAGCCGGTCGAACCAGCCGCCGTAGCCGCCGCTATCGATGTCGAGGGTGGCCGGCTCCTCGAGTTCGCCCTCGGTGTAGAACTCCTCGCCGTAGAACATGACGTCGATACCCTCGGTTTCGGCGGCGATCGTCTCGATCTCGTCGAGGGTCGGCTTCATGTCCCCGGCCGGCTGGGCGTACTGCACGACCGGGTTCCGTTCGTCCGCTGGGTAGACGGCATTGATGGCGATGCCGCTGCCCACTGTCACCATCCCGCCACCCAAAAGCAGGATGAGCGCGACCGCTGCGATCCGCTTTTGCTCCCGTCGGAGGGCGGTTTCTGCCCGTCGGAGCACGACGGCCAGGCCCACAGCCGCCGGGATCGCGAACGGGACGAGCACGTGGACGGCGGTCCACCCGGCTTTGATGTCGGAGACGATCGGATAGCCGATCAGGCTGAAAAGCCCCCAGTAAAACCCGAGGGCCACGAGATCGCGGGGGCCGCCGTCCCGGTACCGGTCGGCGAGGAACCCGATCACCGCAAAGACCACCGTCGTCAACCCACCCACGCCGAGCACAAGCAGCAGATGGCCCATAAAGCGGATCGTCGAGTGTTCCTGCATTCCGGTATCGCCCCAGAGGTCGGTGAACTTCTCCCAGGTGCCCATCGTCGCCGAATCGAGCACCTCGGGAAGCATTTCTGGATTCGCCAGGGCCTGATAGAGGTCCGGTTTCGGCGCGTAGAACGCGACGACGATGATGGCCCCAGCGAGGACGCCGCCCACGATGGCGAATTTCGCCCGCCAGAGGGACACCACCGTCTGCCAGAGCACTCCCTTGAGCGTTCGATACCAGCCCGCTGGCTCGTATCGGGCGAGATACAGCCGGTGATCGAGGAGCAGGACCAGCGCGCCCGCCCAGGTGACCGGGTAGAGCAGGGCGTTTTCTTTCGTCGTCATCGCGAGCCCGAACGCGAGGCCGGCCCCGACGAGGTATCGTCGCTTGCCGGTGTCGATCGAGCGAATTGTCAGCGCAACGGCGACAAAGGCAAAGGCCGCGAGCAACAGGTCGTTGCGCATGAACCGGGCGTAGTAGACGAGAATCGGATTGAGGGCAAGCACCGCTCCCAGAAAGAGGACTTCCCGCTTGTCGAGGCGGTCCCGAAGCAGCCAGGCCACGAGGGGCAGGAGGCCGCCGACGACCGCGACGATCAGGCGCATCGAGAAGTCACTGGGACCGAGCCAGTTGAAGACAACGCCGTTGACGTGGGGGAGAAACGGGCCGTGGATGATCGCCCGGTACTCCCAGGCGTCCACGGCCATGTAGTGGAGAATCCAACTCGCCACCCGGGCCTCGTCCTGGTGGGCGACCCGGGCCCCGAGGCCGATGACCCGTATCGCGAGCGCAAACACCGCGATCCCGACGAGCAGCCAGGACGTGGGGAGACTGGGTCGGCGGCGCATGTTCTCGGGTTGCTCCGATCGGTATAAAGGTGCCACGGCATCGGACGACCAGCGTCCGGTTGCCGGTCGAGACGATCGGGCTGGGGGCTGACGGCCCATTCGCCGGCATCAGTCGCCAGAAGGCGGCCTGAACGGCGTGTCCGTCGAATGCCGTGGACACAATCTTTTTCGGGGTGGTCCCCCTATCCTTGGATGCATATGAACGCAGAAGATCTGCAAGCGATGCTTGAGAAAAACGGCGAACTGATGGTCGCCGTCAGCGAATTCGAACAGCCGCTCGAACTCCACCTGCACGACGCCGAAATCGGCGACGAGATGGTCCGGCTCGAACTCACCGACGGCATCATCAAGTTCGACATCGACGAGGTCACGGGCGCCTGGCAGCACACCCACTCGCTCGCGGACCTCGGTCTGGAATAACGCGGCGGAACGTATTTTTCCCCGGCCATCCCAGAAGCAGGTGATGCATTGTTGTCTCCCCAAGCGTGGTCGCCGGCGACAGCGACAGTCGACGATCGGGGGTTGGCGTATTGCCATCGACGGACCGTCGATGACGCGGAGGCCCCGCAGCACGGGGCGCTGATCACGGATGAGTGACCGACAAGGCGCCTATCAGGAGGCCAAAGCGGACATCTCGCTCCTTCGGTGGGTATTCGGGTGGCACCCCATCATCGGGCCAGTGATGGTCATCTTCTTCGCTGGCGGCATCGGGTACTATCTGGGGGAGATGTACCTGTTCGCGCTGGGTGGGCTGCTGCTCGGCGGTCCCGTCTGGTATCTGGGGATGCGGTACATCAACCGTCACGCCGACCGGATCCGGGAGGCCTACCTCGAAGACGTCGATACCTACGGACCGGTCGTCCTCGAATCGGCCGGCATGGACGACGATGGCGAGTTCCACGTCATCCGGGACGTATCGACAGGCACCCAGCCGTTCATCGAGACGGAAAGTGAAATCGAGATCACCCTCGTCGGACTCGACGACACGGGTGTCTGGCTCATGGACGACGGGAAACTGGATCTCATGTTTCTGAATGCCATCCTCGCGACGGCGCCCGAGGCCGTCCAGCACGTCCCGTGGTCGAATATGGACCGTGTCGCCTACGAGGACGGCGAGTTCGTCGTGGAACCGGTCCAAGAGACCGGGGACGTCAAACCGTTCCGGACCTCCCTCTCGGCCGAACCGACCGCGGCACTCGAGGCGATCGAGGCGCGACGGCCGGAGCCGTAATCAGGGTCTCACTCGGTCTCGAACACGAATCGCGCCCCGCCCTCATTGCCCGCGGTGACCTCGACTGTCCAGTCGTGGGCCTCCGCGATTTCCCCCACGATCGCGAGCCCGAAGCCGGTCCCGTCCTCGTTGGTCGTATACCCGGACTCGAAGACCGTCTCACGATCCTCGGCGGGGATCCCTGGCCCGTCGTCTTCGACGGCAAACCCGCTTTCTGTCGGCTCGACGGTGACGGACACGCTCGGACCGACGTGTTCGAGGGCGTTTCGAAAGAGGTTCTCGAAGAGGCTCGCGAGGCGGTCCGGATCGGCCGCCAGTTCCCGATCGTCCGTGATTTCGAGCGCCGCGTCGTCGGTCTGGACCATCTCCCAGGCGTCGGCCGCGGCCGTCTGGAGTGATACTGGCTCCGTGTCGTCGATCGGCTGCCCGGTCCGGGCCAACTCCAGGAGGTCCTCGATCATGGTTTGCATGCGTTCGAGGGCATCGAGGGCCGTCTCGACGTGCTCCGACTCGGTCTCTTCGACGGCGATTTCGAGGTGGCCGGTGGCGACGGTCAGCGGATTGCGAAGGTCGTGGGACACGGTGCTGGTGAACCGCTCGAGCCGCTCGTTCTGTCGTTTGAGGTCCCGCTTGGCCCGCTCCTCGTCGGTCACGTCACTGAAGACCAGCAGTCGACCGAGTCTGGTTTCGCCGCTGGTGAACGGGGTGGTCGCCACCCGGTAGTATCGGGGATTCGATTCGCCGACGGCCAGGACCGACTGATCCGTTTCGGAGCTCGGGAGCTCCGGAAACACGGTCGTGAACGGCTCGTCGACCGACCCTTGCAATCGGTGCTCGAAGATGGTGCCGGCGGCCCGGTTGTACTGGTGGATGCGGTCGTCTTCGTCCAGGACGACGACCGGCTCCGCCCGTTCGCCGGCCAGGCGGATCGACTGGAACTGCTCGGCGTAGACGAAGAAGATCGCGCTCGCGAACACGGCGACGCCGAGCGGTTCGTACGTGATGTCGATCAACGCGTCACTCGCGTACCCGGCGATGTCGAACACGATCGGCAGTCCGGTCAACCCCACGACCGCGATCAGCGGCCTCGTGTCGAGGCTGACCGTGCTAAACCGCTCGAAAAGCATGAAGTAGCCGATCGCCGAGAGCGAGTACGAGGCCCCCATCACCGTCCAGTGAAACACCCCGTTTTGAATCGCGACGTGTTCGAAGGGCGTCGAGGCGACGGTCACGCTGTAGTACAGCCCGTGAACGGGGTTGGTTACCTTGATCGCCACGACCACGAGGAACGCAGCGAGCGCCAGCTGGCGGAGCGTCGGATTGTGATGGAGCGTCCGTCCCGTGTACGCCGAGGTGAAGTACAACCAGGCACCGACGGTACTGAGCCCGACGACGAGGCCGATCGTGTGGAAGGCGACCGAGAGCGTGGCCCCGGGTGCGAGGAGGAATCCCACGTGACTCGCCGCCCAGGCCCCGCTGCCGACCAACAGCCACGCGAGCCCTCGGCGGGTATCGGGGTCCCCGACCTGTCGAACCCGGGTCAGACTCGCGATCGTCAGGATGGTCGCGAGCAGGAATGCGCTCACGTAGAGCCCCTGGATCGTCGGCGTGCCCGAGGCGACGGCTGGCAGGCCAGCTATCACGGTTGTCGCCCCTCCACGTGGGCCAACCGTCGGGCCGGCAGTCGATTCGCTCCCCCATTCATGGGCTTCCCTACGTTGTGGGCTCCCATGAGCGTTCTGTCGTCGCCTACCCATTAGGGTTATCCCGGTTCCCCAAATACGAGTGAGCATGTTGAGCCGACAGTTCGTCCGGGAACACCCGGACACGGTCCGCGCCGCGATCGAGCAGAAAGGCGTGGCAGGCGTCGATCTCGATCGGATCCTCGAGATCGACGAGGAATGGCGCGACCTCAAAGCCCGCGGGGACGACCTCCGGCACGAACGAAACGAGGTCAGCGATCGGATCGCCGAACACAAACAGGCCGGCGAGGAGGAGGCGGCCGAGGAAGCCATCGAGCGCTCGACCGAATTGAAAGCGAAACTCGAGGACGTCGAGGATCGGGCCGCCGAACTCGAAGCCGAACTCGAGGCCCGGCTGCTCGAACTCCCGATGATTCCGGACGACGACGTCCCGATCGGCGAGGACGAGTCGGACAACGTCGAAGCCCGCCGTGAAGGGTTCGACGACCGCCGGGACCTGCCAGACCCGGTCGTCCCCCACTACGATCTCGGCGAGGACCTGGACATTCTCGACTTCGAGCGCGGGGCCAAGGTGGCCGGCGGCGGCTTTTACTTCCTCAAGGGTGACGCCGCCCGCCTCGAACACGCGCTCATCCAGTTCATGCGGGATATTCACCGGGAGCAGGGCTACCGGGAAGTCTTCCCGCCGATCCCGGTCAACTCGGCGTCGATGCGAGGCACGGGCCAGTTCCCCAAATTCGTCGAGGACGCCTACCGGATCGGGGGCGCGAACGAGGAAGATTACGACGACGATGACCTCTGGCTGTTGCCGACCGCGGAGGTGCCAGTCACGAACATGTACGCCGACGACATCCTCCTTTCCGAGGACCTCCCGCTGAAACACCAGGCGTACACGCCGAACTTCCGCCGGGAGGCCGGCGAGCACGGGACCGAAACGCGGGGCATGGTCCGGGTCCACCAGTTCAACAAGGTCGAGTTGGTCAACTTCGTCGAACCGGACCAGAGCGAGGAACGCCTCCACGGGTTGCTCGGCGAAGCCGAGGACGTCCTCCAAAAACTCGAACTCCCCTACCGCGTCCTCGAGATGTGTACCGGGGACATGGGCTTCACGCAGGCCAAGAAATACGACATCGAGGTCTGGGCGCCGGGCGACGACATGGCCGAGGGGCCCGAGATGGGTGGCCGCTGGCTCGAGGTCTCCTCGGTCTCGAACTTCAAGGACTTCCAGGCGCGGCGGGCGGGTATCCGGTACCGACCTGAGCGCCACGAATCCGCCGAGTACGTCCACACGCTCAACGGGTCGGGTGTCGCTCTCCCGCGAGTGGTCGTCGCGATTCTCGAGTACTACCAGAACGAGGACGGCACGGTGACGATCCCGGAGGCACTGCGACCCTACCTCGACGGCCAGGCGGTCATCGAGGGCCACGAGCCGGTCGGCGAGAGTGCGCTTGGATCCGGGGATCGGGC
>CAZVCA010000048.1:0-12341 GCA_964626045.1 uncultured Halobacteriales archaeon
TGCATGTCCATGTCGATTTCGCCCTCCGTCACGATTGACGCGCAGTTCGCGCACGCGCCGGCGCGACACGAGAACGGCCACTGGTAGCCCTGCGCTTCGGCCGCTTCGAGGACGTACTCGCCTTCGTTGACCGTCAGCGAGCCGTAGTCTTCCTCATCGAGGTCGGCGTCTGCGGCCGCCTCGAAGAGGTCGTCGTCGTCCATCGACCAGCCGTGATCGTCGAGCACCTCGTAGTTGAGGTATTCCACTTCTGGCATACCTAACGCCAGGGGCGGTACCGACTTAACACTTGTACATATAGGCGGTTCGACACGAACGTCGCCGAGGGTCCGACGCGGTCGAGCGACCGCGCGACCGGGCGCTCTACGGGGCTCACCGCCGGTCCGGCCGCAGCATCACGCGGACCGCCCGCCTGTCGGCGGGCGACAGCACAACCCGGTGAGCGAACACGGCGATGCCGACCGCGAGCGCCGTCACGGCGGGGACCGAGACGGCGACCGGCGTCCGGCCGACGAGGAGAAGTCCGACGAGCACGCCGGCACAACAGAGCCCCGCCAGCGCCGCGTGGCCGGCGGTGAGCAGCCGGATCCCTTCGAGCCGTCGCAACAACAGCAGTTCGGTGACGTTGTTGAAACACAGCGAGAACGCGTACGCGGCGCCGAGCCCGACGACCCCGTGCCACCGCGTGAGCGCGACCATGACCGGGAGCACGACGGCCGCGTGCACCGCGTGGAGAGCCGCCGTCGGCCGCTCGTTGTCCGTCATCAGCAACACCAGCCCGTTGCTCCCCGCCACGACGGCGAGAAACTGCCCGGCGACCGCGAGCGGCAAGACGACCAGGCCGGCCTCGTACGCCGGTGAGACCGCCCGAAGCAGCGGCCGGTAGTGCGGCGTGACGACCACCGCAATCGGGAGAGCGGTAAACGCTGCGACCCGGCTTGTCCGCCGATAGAGCCGCCCGACCGCCGCCGACTCGCCGCCGCCGTGTAGCTCGGCGACGACAGCGCTCAGGGCGCGGTTTATCCCTTTTAATGGCCACCTGACGACGCCGGCCACGAGCAGCGAGAGGCTGAAGAGTCCCGCGCTCACCGGCGACAGCGCGACCGCAGTCAGGAGGAACGCGGCCTGCCGCTGGCTCGCGCCCAACAGTCCGACGAGCGACGTGCTCGCGGCGTACGCGAGGAAGTCCCGCACGGCGGCCGGCCGGTCGAGCGTCGCCGCGAGCGGAACCAGCCGCGGGAGCGTCGCCATCACGGCGACGGCCGCCGCCGTGAGTGCCGCGACGACGGCGAGCCAGACGGCGGTTAGGCCTCCCGCGCCGGCGGCGGCCGCCGCGCCGACGCCGACGACCACCGCACCGGGGCGGACCACCCGCGAGACGAACACCGATCGCCGGACCTGTCGGTACGCGCGGAGGGCCGAGGCCGCGTACGACAGACAGACCGTCGGCACCAAGCCGACGGCAAACAGGATGAGCGCCGTCCGATGACGGGGGGCGAACAGCGTGTGCGCCGGGATTCGACCGCTGAGCGCGACGACCCCGACTCCGAGCGAGAGGGCAAATCCGACGACGAGCAGGAGGCTGGCGAACAGGACGCTCCGCTGGCCGGCGGTCTCCCACCGGGGGATCGTCCGCGAGTGACCGGACGTGAGACCGGTCAGCAGCTCTTCGAGCACGGTCCGCGCGCGGCGGAACACCGAGAGATAGCCGTACACCGCCGCGCCGAACGCGGCGGTGGCACCGACCGAGAACGCGAGCGACAGCGCTCGCTCGACGCCGAACGCCGCGACGCTGACGCCGCCTTTGTCGGCAATCTCCCGAAGCAGTCGGTCCTCGGCGTCGTCCGCCACCGTCTTCAGATACGGCCGAACACACCTAACCTCGACGAACGGTGGTATAAGCGTCGGCCCCGTGTCCCCCGCATGGAGTGGCAAGCGGACCCCGACGCGGGTCTCCGGTTCGACGAGTGGCGGCGGACAAAGCGGCTCCGACACCCGGCCGACCCGTTCACCGTCCGGCGCGTCGACCCCGACCGAATCGGCCACGTGACCGTCTACACCGACGCGGTCGACAGGGCGCAGGACGGCGAGCGCCACCCGGCGTTTACGCCGCCGGACTCCCGGTTCGCGGGGTTTTTCAGGGCCGCGCGGGCGGGGGCGGTGCTCCGCGGCGAGTGGGACCGCCGGTCGATCCCGTTCGACGAGTACCTCCCGTACGTGGGGCTCCGTCGACATTTCGTGGACGGCGTCGACTGGGAAGACACGCGGTACTATCGGCGCATCGTCGAGTGTATCACCGGCGGGTCGCCGCTGTGGGGCCGTAAGACCGAAGCGGAGTTTCGGGAGCGGTGCGCGGAGCTTGACCGGCTGTACGACCGGATCGACCGCGAGGGGTACCGGTCGGCGAGCGACCTGCGTGACGGCAAGCTCCGATACGACGAGGTCGCGGTCAACGTCGGCCGCGACGGACGCCTCCTTTTTAACGACGGGAAACACCGCCTCTCGATCGCGAAGGCGCTCGGCGTCGACGCCGTCCCCGTTCGCGTGGTCGTCAGACACCAGTCGTGGGTCGCGGACTCGGACCGCGAGTTCCCCGCCGAGTGACCCGCGCGGCGCGGGGCGCGCGGACTCACGCGTAGCCGAGGTCTTCGAGCCGCCGCCGGGTCGCCGGGTCGACGGCGGCCGTCTCGTCTCCGTCGCGGTTGTCGGGAACGGACTCGCGCAGGGCGGTCATCGCCTCTCGCGGGCTCTCGACCGGCGACGATCCGGTCTCGCGCCACCCCTCGTCGGTCTCGAACCCGTAGTACCCGTCCGCGACCAGCCCGCGGTACTCGACGTCGACGGCGTCGATCGCGGCCGGGTCGTAGCCGCGTTCGCGGAGCGTCTCGCGGCGCATCGACGCGATGCCGCTGTACTCGGTGAGATACGTCACCCCCCGCTCGTCTCCGGCCGTCCGGAGGTCGCGTCCGCGTCGGTCGGGGTCCGTGCCGTCGGCGAGCGCCAACACGGTGTGGTAGACGTCGAGAAGCGACACCGGCGCGTCCGTGCGCTCGTCGGGGAACCCGGGGCCGGTGACGACGAGCGGGACGTTCGTCACCTCGGGGTACACTCCGTATCCGTGCTCCCAAACGCCGTGTTCGCCGAACAGCTCGCCGTGGTCCCCGAGGGTGACGACGTAGTCGAACGCTGCCGACAGCGCCGCGAACGCCTCCCGGTAGACGTCGCTCAGGTACCGCACGGAGTCCTCGTACGCGGCCCGCGCCCGGCCCGGGTCCGGTTCCGTGTGCTCCCGTTCGACGCCGTCTGCAACCGCGTCGTCCGGGTCGTCGAACCTGTTGCGGAGCGTCGCCTCGAACGCCGGCCCGAGCTCGTACGGGTCGCCCGACCGATACGCCGGCGGTGCGTGGTACGGCTGGTGTGCCTCCATGAGGTTCGCGAACAGGAACGTCGGCCCCGACGGCGACAGCGACCGCGCCAGCTCGCGGAACCGCTCGGCGCCGTCGTCGTCGGCCCCGAACCGCGTCCCCGCGAGCGCCTCCGCGAGGCCGAGCCGGAGCGACCGTCCGGTGTCGTACGCGCCGCGCATCGCGGCGGCGGCCCCCGTCAGGTACGCCAGCCGCGGGCGTTCGCGCTCCTCTAAGTGCCGGTACCAGTTGAACACCGACGGCTTCGGGTACTCGATGTCGCGGGTCCCCTCGAACTCGTCGAACCCCCGGTCGTACCCGTACGCGGGCGAGACGTTGATGTTCGCCGAGAACGCCCGCGTCCGGTAGCCCGCCGCGGAGAGCTGCTCCGCGAGGACCGGGGCCGACGTCGAGAGCGACCAGTCCGCGACCGTCACGTCCGCCTCGCTCGGGTACATGCCCGTAAAGAGGGAGGCGTGTGCGCCGCCCGTCCAGTGGCTCGTCGAGTACGCCGCCTCGAACCTGGTTCCCGGGAGCCATTCGAACGCCGCCTCGAAGGCGTCCGCTCGAAGCGTATCCAAGACCACGACCGCGATGTCAGTCACTACCGATTATCCGAACGGTGCGGATATATACCTCACGTCGACCGAGCGTTCGCCCCACTATATAGGGATATCTTTTAATTGATTCAGCCGTTCATAATCGGTAGTTGTGGCAAACACGAGAGACACCGTCCGCGTCTCGGTCGTCCAGCTCGACGAGTACGGGCCGTGGACCGTCGAGCCGGAACCGCGGCGGGAGACTGACCTGCAGGCGCTGCAAGCGCGGCTGTACGCCGACTTCGCGGACTTCGTCGGCCGCAGCGACGGGTACGCCTTCTTCAATCGCTTCGACAACCTGATCGGGATCGCCAACGGCATCGACCTCGAAGAGTACGAGCGGTTCCAAGAGCGGGTCCGCAACCGGTATCCGGTGACCGCAAGCGTGGGCGTCGGCGAGGGAGAGACGCCGGTCCGCGCGGTGACGGTGGCGAGCCAACAGCTCCAGGCCGCCGGGAGCGCTCAGGACCCGGACAGACGGGAGGTGCTCAGCGCCGGCGACACGAGCGATTCGCCCGGGCACGTCACGGTCGGACACTTCGACATCGTCGGCGTGACCGAGTCGCTCACCGACGAGGAGCACGCCGCCGCCGCCGGGCTCGAAATCCAGCAGTCGATGATCGCTCTCAAGCGACGCCTCCTGTCGGAACACGACAGTATCGCTCAGTTCGTCGGCGGGGACAACATGATCGCGGTCTGTCCGCGGCTGGGCGAAGACGCCTTCGGCGACATCGTCGATCACGTGTTCGACCGGACCGGAGTCGAGTACCAGGTCGGCATCGGATCGGGACCGACGGCCCACGCGGCCGGCGGGCGGGCGAAGGAGGCGCTCGAACACTGTCGAGAGACCGGGACGAGAGTCCACGAGACGGCGGCGGCACCGCAGCGGGCGACCGATGACTGAGCGGGCGCTCGTGTTCACCGACGAACGCGAGGTCTCGGTCCGGCCGGTCGAGACGCCCACCCCGGCCGAAGACGAGGTGGTCGTCGACACCGACCTGTCGGCGATCAGCTCCGGGACGGAGCTTTTGATCTACCGCGATCAGGCGCCGTCGGGCGTCACGGCCGACTCGTCGCTTGAGACCCTGAACGGCGACCTCTCGTACCCGCTTCAGTACGGCTACTCGCTCGTCGGGACCGTGGTCGACGCCGGAAGCGACGTCGACGACGCGTGGATCGACCGAGAGGTGATAGCGTTTCACCCGCATCAGACCCGGTTCAGCGCAACGACCGACTGTCTCACCCCGCTTCCGTCCGACCTCGACCGACGGGCGGGCGTGCTGTTCCCGTCGGCGGAGACGGCGACGAACTTCCTGCTCGACGGCGCTCCGAAGGTCGGCGAGCGGGTCGTCGTGTTCGGTGCGGGCGTGATCGGCCTCTGTACGACCCGCCTGCTCGCGGAGTTCCCGCTCGACTCGCTGGTCGTCGTCGAGCCGCAGTCGCCGCGACGCGAACTGGCGCTGTCGTTCGGGGCCGACGAGGCGGTCCCGCCGGAAGACGCCGACGCGCTGTTCGACGCCGTCGACGGCGACGCGTCTGCCGACCTCGTGTACGAGCTCTCGGGCCAGCCGGCGGTGCTCGACGACGCCGTCGACGTCGCCGGCTACGACAGCCGGATCGTGGTCGGCTCGTGGTACGGCTCGAAGCGGTCGCCGCTCGATCTCGGCGGGTCGTTCCACCGCGACCGCATCGACATCACCGCCAGTCAGGTGAGCACGATAGACCCGACGCTGCGCGGCCGGTGGTCACAGGACCGTCGCACGCACACCGCCCTCGAAAACCTCCGCGCGATAGACCACGAAGCGCTGATAACCGACGTCGTTTCCTTCGATCGGGCCGCCGACGCCTACGAGCGACTCGACGAGCGGAGAGCGGGGACGCTCCAAGTCCTCCTCTCGTACGAGTAATCCATGCCAACCGACACGACATCCGACGCACACGACGGAGCGTACGAGCTGATGGTCGAACGTGCGTTCATCGCACAACACTACCTGACCGTCCCCGACCCGGAGCCGCCGGAAGGGGAGGTACACAGCCACCGGTTCACCGTCGAGGTCGAGTTCGTCGCCGACGAGCTCGGCGAGTACGGCTACCTCGTCGACATCACCGAGGTGGAGGCCCTGCTCGACGACGTCGAGGCGCGGTACCGCGACGCGCTGTTGAACGACCTCCCGGAGTTCGAGGGGCGGAATCCGAGCGTCGAGCGGTTCGCCGCCGTCGTCTGTGACCGGTTCTGCGAGGCGCTCACCGACGGCAACCCCGACGGGGTGACGGTCAGAATCTGGGAAGACGACCTCGCGTGGGCGAGCTGCCGGAGAGCCATATGAGACACGCACGGGTCAGGTACCTGGAGTCGAAACGCAGCGTCGACGAGCGCTCGCGGTCGCGCAGGGTGGCCGACCGACTGTTCGAGGCCCTGCCAGAGGCACCGGCGGTCGGCGAGGCCGGCTCGGGGACCGGCACCACCGTCCCGTGGCTGCTCGACCGGGGCGTAACCGCCGGGTCGTACCGGGGGATCGACGTCTCGCCGGCGGTGGTCGCTCACGCGCGGCGGGCGCAGCCGGCCGCGCTCCGGTACCGCGGGCACGACGCCGTCGACACCGAGTCCGGCGGCGCGGTCGGCGAGTTTCGGTTCGACTTCGAGACCGGCGACGCGCTGCGGCGGCTCGGAGCCCGAGACCTCGACCTCGTCGTCGCACAGCAGTTCATGGACCTCGTTCCGCTGGAATCGACCGTCGACGTGCTGACGGACGCCGTCGGAGACGGCGGGCTCGTCTACTGTCCGCTGACGTTCGACGGCGTGACGCTGTTCCAGCCGGACCACCCCGACGACGAGGAGATACAGCGGGCGTACCACGGAACGATCGACCGCGACGCCGACCGCGACTCGCGCGCCGGTCGCCACCTGCTCGGGGAGTTCCGCGAGCGAGACGGGTCACTGCTGGCCGTCGCCGCCTCCGACGCCATCGTGCGCCCGCGGGACGGCGGGTACCCCGGCGACGAGCGCTACTTTCTGTCCTGTCTGCTCGAGTTCGTCGAGGAATCGATCTCCGCGGCGGCGGTCCCGGGCGTCGACGACTGGCTGGCGGCGAGACGCGACCAGCTCGCGGACGGCCGGCTCTCGTACGTCGGCCACCGGTACGACTTTCTGTACCGAACGGCGGCCGACTGACCCGTCGCCGTTGGTTTAGTCTGACTTGTACAACAGTCACATTTTTGGTTCGCGCACACGGTGTTGTTCGCGTGGCGTTCGAAGCGGGCACGGGAGCCGCCGTGCCGCTCGGAGGCCCGACGGAGAGACAGATGCCAGACAGACAGACTCCGCAACCGACCGCACCGACCGCCTCGAAGTCACCGCACGGCGCCTACCGACGGGACCGCCCGCGTCACCGCGTCGAACTACCGCCGAGGGACGGACTCGCGAGCGAGAGATGATACGCACGCTTCTCACCGGCCTGAAAGAGAACCTCATATACGTCGTCGTCGGGTCGCTGATCGCCGGTCTGGTCGTCGGTCAGGTCTCGGGTCCGGGCGTCAAGGACGCGATGCAGGCCGCCGTCGTCCCCATCCTGTTCCTGATGATCTACCCGATGATGATAAACATCGACCTCCGGGAGGTGGCCAACGTCCGCGACCACGCCGGTCCCGTCGGACTGAGCCTGCTGGTCAACTTCGGACTCGCGCCCGTCTTGGCGGTCGCTCTCGCTCGGGGGTTCTTCGACGGGAACGCCGCGTACGCCGTCGGACTGTACTTTATCGCGCTGGTTCCGACGTCCGGGATGACGGCGGCGTGGACCGGCCTCGCCGGCGGCGACCTCGAGGCGGCGCTCGTCGCGATGGCGGTCAACCTGCTGGCGGCGGTCGCGGTGCTTCCGATGTACCTGTCGGTGCTCGTGCCCGCCGACGTCGCGTTCGACCCGTCGGCGCTGTACCGACAGCTCGCGTTTGTCGTCGTCGTGCCGATGGTCGCCGGCAACCTCACCCGGCGGCTGCTGCTCCGTCGGTACTCCTCGGAGGGGTTCAAGCGGCTGAAACCGACGTTCGGGGGACTGTCGTCGCTCGGCGTAATGTTGATCGTGTTCGTCGCCATGGCGATGCGGTCGGACCAGATCCTCGCGGACCCGGTCGCGTCGGCGAGCGCGTTCGTCCCCCTGTTGATATTTTACGCCGCGATACTGGGCGTCGCCGCGGCCCTCGGTCGAGCCCTGCTGAGCCCGGCGCGCGGCGTCGCACTGGTGTACGCCACCAGTATGCGTAACCTCTCTATCGCGTTAGCGATCGTCGTCGCCGCGGACGCGGTGCCCGCGGCGGCGGTCCTGCCGATCGCGTTGGCGTACGTCGTCCAGCCGCCGCTCGGCGCGGTGTACATGCACTACCGGCGCGACGTCGTCGGCGAGGGGCTGTCGCTCCGCGAGGCGGTCTCGGAGTTCGTCTGAGACAGGACGGCGCGCCCCGCAGGGGCCGGTGCCCTCGCCTCTCGACGACGACGGATCGGTCGCGGACGGCACGAGCCGGCCCGGGGTTCGACCGTCCGGATTCGCCGTGTGTATAGTGCATATCACACAAAACTACTTGTGACTCGCGGCCCTCCGGTCGTGTATGAGTCCAACGCTCGCGGTTCTCGACGCGTCGGTGGGCGAGACCCCGGCGGAGTCGAACCTCCGCCGCGAACTCGACGCGGACGTCACCGTCTACAAGATCAGCCGCGGCGAGTTCCCGCCGTCCGTGTCGGCGTCCGACTGGCGGTTCGACGGCGTCGTCGTCAGCGGCTCGCAGACGTCGGTGTACGACGACCGCGACTGGATCCACGAGGCGACGGAGCGGATCCGTCGCGTCTACCGAGCCGACGTTCCGACCCTCGGTATCTGCTGGGGACACCAGTTCCTCGCACAGGCGCTCGGCGGGCGCGTCGTCGACACCGGCGCGTACGAACTGGGATACGAGCAGATTGCGCGCGTCGGCGACGACCCGCTGTTCGAGGGCGTCCCCGAGTCGTTTACCGCGTTCGAGACGCACTCCGACCGGGTGGCGGAGCTCCCCCTAGGCGCGGCGACGCTGGCTCGCAACGAGCGCGGCGTCCAGGCGTTCCGCGTCGGGAGCGCGTACGGCGTGCAGTTTCACCCGGAGTACGACCGCGAGACCGCGGTCTGGGTGACGAAGGGAAAAGACCTCCCGGACGAGCGGATTCGCTCCGTCCTCGACGGAATCTCCGACGAGTCGGTCGCGGCCGCCCGGGAGACGAAGGCGGTGTTCGACAACTTCCGGCGTCTCGCCGAGACGCATCAGCCCGTCCGGCGATCCCGACCGTCGCACCCGCGACCTAAACGACCGCGGCGCGGCCGGAACGCATAAGTTTGTATAGTGCATATCTCACAATACAATGTCAGGCGTCGCGATCGTGGGCGGCGGACCGACCGGGCTGAACGCCGCCATCTACACGGCCCGAGCCGACAGGCGAACGCTCGTGTTCGACGACGGCGGCGGAACCACCCGCGGCGTGGACGCGATGGAGAACGTCTACGGGTTCCCGGACGGCGTCACCGGTCCGGAGCTCGTCGAGCTGGGACGGGAGCACGCGCGGAAGTACGGCGCCGAGATCGTCGAGTCGGAAGTCGTCCGGATCGAGCCCGACGGCGACCAGTACCGGGTCGAAACGACGGCCGCCGAGTACCGCGTCGACGGGGTGATCGTCGCCACCGGGGCGGATTACGAGCGGCCGGCGATCGCCGACGTCGAGTCGTACGAGGGGCGCGGGGTCTCCTACTGCGTCGAGTGTGACGCGTACTTCTACCGCGACAGCCCCGTCGCCGTCGTCGGAACCGACAACTACGCCGCGACGGAGGCGCTTTTGCTGCTCGATTACACCGACGACGTTCGGATTCTCACCAACGGGTCGTCGTTCGAGGCCGACGAGTCCCTCCGAGAGCGGGTCACGGCGGCCGGGATCCCCGTCGTCACGGACCGGTTGGACCGGCTCGTCGGCGACGAGACCCTCGAAGCCGTGACCACGCGGTCGGGAGACGAGATTCCGGTCGACGGGCTGTTCGTCGCGCTGGGCACCGCCGGCGGCACCGACCTCGCGGAGATGCTCGGCGTGCCCGTCGACGACGGCGAGATCCTCACCGACCCCGACCAGTCGACGCCGGTCGACCGCGTGTACGCCGCGGGCGACGTCACCGGCGGCCACCAACAGATCGCGACTTCCGTCGGAGAGGGCGCGCGCGCGGCGATCAACCTGCTCGAAGAGCTCCGCGGGGCGGACTACGTCGACTACAAGAAGCTCGAATCGGGTCCGGCCTGACGGTCCGCCGGCGACCGTCGAACGCGCCCGCCTCACCGGTCACGTCGACGTCGGACGACTCGAACTCGTCCCCGTCCGCCGGGACGTCTCGGAGTGCTCGCCGCGACGCCCCGCGGTCGCGGCAGAAATGTCGTCGGTGATCGGACACTCGTAACGCCCTGTGACGACGTAGCTCGACGGCCGTCGCGGTCGACCGCACGCGGCGCGCGTGCCGCGAGCGGGTCAGCGTTTAATTCCCACCGTCCCGTACCACGCGCATGTCCGACGGGTCCGACCCGGACGTGATTCTGTTCGGCGGTAAAGGCGGTGTCGGGAAGACGACCTGTGCGGCGGCGGCCGCCCTCCGATTGGCTCGGCGAGGAGTGCCGACGCTGGTCGTCTCGACGGACCCGGCACACAGTACGAGCGACGTGTTCAATCGAGATATCGGGGCTCGTCCGACGGAGATCGACGACCCCCTCTACGCGGCGGAGGTCGCTCCCGAGGAGTGGTTCGGTCGCCGGTACTCCGACAGGCTGGCGGCGCTCCTCGACAAGGCGAACCGGCTGGGGTTCGACGTGGACGGCGGCGACGTGGCGGACGTGACGAGCGAGGGGCTCGTCCCCGGCGCGGACGAGCTCGCGGTCGTTGACATGTTCGCGACGTTCGCGTCCGACCGGCGCTGGGGGGCCGTCGTCTTCGACACCGCGCCGACCGGCCACACGCTGCGGCTACTGGAGCTGCCGGACGCCGCCGGAGCGGCGCTCTCGAAGCTCGTGACGCTCACGAGCGGCGTCGACCGCGTCACGAGCGCCGCGTCGCGGCTCCTCGGCGGCGACGGGGGACGTGCCGACGTCGACCTCGGAGACGACATCGATACGGCTCGCGCGCGGCTTGAGTCGGTTTCGAGCCTCCTCGCGGACCCGGGCCGAACCGAGTTCAACGTCGTGACGAGCGCCGAGCGGATGGCGCTCGACGAGACGCGACGGCTGTACGACGAGCTGCGCGACTCCGAGATAGCGGTCGGTCACGTCATCGCCAACCGAGTGCGGCTCGACGTCGACGAGCGGTGCGACCACTGCACGTCACAGCGACGCCGGCAGATGACGCTTTTGTCTGAGTTCGAGTCGGACCTCGGCGTCACGACCCACCGGATCCCCTCGCTTCCGGGGCTCGACGCCGCCGCCCGAGTCGACGCCATCGCAGAGGACATTCCGGTTCCCGGCGACGACTGACGGTCCGACCGAGCGGGTGCGTCGCGGCTCGACGCGCCCGCGCCCAGCGAGCGCCGGCCGCGTCGCTCCCGTTACGGGTCGCCCTCGTCGCGTGTCGTCTCGTCGACGCCCGACGACCGGTCCGAAGTCTCCGCGCCGTCGAGCGGCGCGATCCCCGCGGCCTCGCAGCTGTCGATCAGTCCGCCGACGATGGCGTCGTACTCCTCGCCGTCGGCGCGGAGCGCGTCGAGCCGTCCGACCGTCTCCTCGTCGAGATGAACCTGCGGCATACGTGGCGATCCGCGCCCGGCGGATAAAGGGTGTCGGCCCGCCGGCGGCCGGTCAGTTCGCGATCGACCCGTTGAGCACCTTCGCGGCGACGAGGACCGGGTCCCACACCGGGCTGAACGGCGGCGCGTACGCCAGGTCGAGCCGCTCGACTTCCGCGACGGTCATCTCGGCCTCGATCGCGGTCGCGAGCGTGTCGACGCGGATCGCGGCGCGGTCGGTCCCGACGACGCTCCCGCCGAGCAGGCGCCCGGTGTCGCGGTCGGCGACGAGCGTCACGTCGGTCGCGGCGGCACCCGGGTAGTACCCCGACCGCGACCCCGCGGTCACCGTCTCGCTGACGGGGTCGAACCCCGCCGCCCGCGCCGCGTCGGCGTCGAGGATCCCGACCCGCCCGGCCTCGGCGTCGAACGCCTTGACCACGGCCGTGCCCGCGGTGTCGCCGACGGGGGTCGGATCGCCGGCCACGGTCGCCCCGATCGCCCGCCCGGCGCGGTTCGCGGTGAGCCCGAGCGGGACCCAGTCCGGTTCGCCGGTCACCGCGTGGCGCGCGGTC
>CAZVCA010000049.1:0-2785 GCA_964626045.1 uncultured Halobacteriales archaeon
GCAGCCCGCTCGGCCTTGCCCATCCGCATCGCAAAGCCCTGTTCCCCGTTTACCGCGACTTCTGCAGGCGTGACGACGACTTCACCGAGGTTGAACGGACGGCGTTCGACCGGCTCGCGGACCTGCTGGACGAGTAGTTGCGGGCGGGGTTCCTGAAGGAACGAGATAGACGGGTCCCCGTCCAGCACTGCGTTGGCGTGCTGGGCGAGGGTTTCAGCATCACACTTGGCGATCAGTTCGAACCGATCAGAGCGGTCGGTGGGATCTGCCATGCACTCTGATGGAGCCCAACGGATCGGCTGCATAAGCCTTCGCTCGGTACTCTCTATTCGTCGGGACGTGTCCTGGTTTGCGCCACCGTTCGCGTTCTCGGGTCCGGACTAGCTGGAGGCCCACTTAGCTCTGGCCCCCCGCTGTGCATTCGTCTCCGAGGGCTTCGGACTTTACGCAGATAACAGCTAACCGGGGGGCTCTATCTGAATAGCCTGATGTCCGAGGAGCAGCACCACGGACGGGAGGCATCGAGTTTATCGACCACCAGTCGACGCAAATTCATCGCCGGCGGTGCCGCGACCGCTCTTACGGCTGGCCTAGCAGGGTGTTCCGGCGTACTCGGGGGTACCTCAAGTGGCGGCTCCGCCGAGAAGATCACTATGCTGTTGACCCCCGGAACACCGGCCGACGCCCGCCGGCGCTACAAACCGGTCCAGAATCTCATCAACGGCGAGGTTGAGGGCGTCGATGTCGAGATGAAAGTTCCACAGGACTACTCGGCGATTCGACCGGCACTCAAGAGCGAACAGGCCGAGATCGGGATGGACGACGTGACCCTGATCTCTAGTCCGGACCTCATGGACGTCTACGGGACCACCGTGACCGGCGGGTCAGCCTTCTACTTCTCGATGATGCTCGTGCCGCCGGAGTCTGACATCCAGAAGCGGGCTGACGTCGAGGGGCGAACCTGGGCCTTTGCCGACCGCCTTAGCACGAGTGGTTCGATTTTTGCCCTTTACACGCTCCAGCAATCCGGCCTCGACATTGGCGAGGCCCCGAAAGGTGACCCCGTCGATTTCGAGGGTAGCTGGTCCAATCACGACGTGGCGATCCAGAAGGTGGCCAACGGCGAGGCAGACGGCGCAACCACTTGGGGCGGGAACGGCATTCCCCACGTTCCGGAGCAGTACAGGTCGGAGTTTCCGGATCGGGTTCTCGAGAAGAGTTCGTTCCTCGATACCCTCGACACCGAGAAGCCGAAGCTTCGCCCGATCTGGTGGTCCTTCCCGATCCCGAAACAACCCATGTACGCCCGCAAGTCCTGGGACTCAGAGAAGAAAGCCGAGATCAGCGACGTGCTGGTGAACTCTGACAAAGAGCTCATTCAGCAGTACTACCCCGACGATTACAACGAGGAGGAACTCCCCTTCACGACGCTGAAAGACACCTCGATGGACGCCTACGAACCGGTCATCAAGCGCATGAACGCCGTCGGCATCGACCCCGCGGCCTAAACCCGGTTCGCTTTCTTGAATCATGAGCACACTAACAATCGAAAACGTGACCAAAGAGTACGGAGACGTGACTGCCCTGGACGATGTCTCCTTCGAAATCGAGGACGAATTTGTCGTCCTATTGGGAGAGTCTGGCGCTGGTAAGTCCACCATGCTCCGGGCGATTAACGGGCTCACGGAGCCAACGAGTGGCTCCATTCTTCTCGACGGCGAGCCCCTCTCGGGCTCTGCTTCGGAGGTCGGGATGATCTTCCAGCAGCACAACCTGGTCGAAGGAGTCTCGGCGTACCTGAACGCCCTGACGGGCTCGATGAACCGTATCTCGCTCGTGAAGAGCCTCCTCCAGTGGCAGTCCCGGGAGGACAAAGTGCGGGCCCTGGAGGCCCTGGAAACTGTCGGGCTCCTCGAAGAGGCCCACCAGCGGGTCTCCCAGATGAGCGGTGGCCAGCAACAGCGGGTTGGCATCGCCCGTGCGCTGGTCCAGGATCCCACCCTGCTGCTCGCAGACGAACCCGTCGCGAGTCTCGACCCCGCGAGCGCGGAGACGGTGATGGGGTACCTCGCCAAAGCGGCCCGCGTTCACCAGGTGACAGCCCTCGTCAGTCTGCACCAGGTCAACATCGCGGCTCACTTCGGCGAACGATTCATCGGGCTCCGGGACGGGCAGAAGCTCTTCGACGTCGGTCGGGACGGACTCACTCCCTCGCTGATCGACGACCTCTACGGCGACGTCGAGACTGTCAGTCTAGCTGACCACGATCAGACAGACACGGCCCCCGAAGTCAAACTCGAAGAACCCGAAGGGAGGATCGAAGCGTGAGCTCTCGACAGTCCGAGCGGAACTGGCTGCTGGAGTATTTCGGGTTCGCGACGATCGGTGACTCCCCGGCCGAGCGGAAGCTCGAAGACATGAAGCGTCGGAAGACTATGCGGCGTCTGTACACGCTTCTCGGCCTGGTCTTGACTGGCGTCCTCTTTTTCTTTAGTCTTCGCGTAATCGGTTTCTCGGTCGCCGAACTGCTCGCCCAGTTAGACCAGTTCATCGAGGCCCTCGGCGAGTACTTCCCACCGACGACGTACTTCGGCATCCCCTTCGTCGACCTGGGCGCGTACTGGTCGTTCATGATGGAGGAGAACCTCATCCTCCAGATCGAGGGTGGGATCCCGGTCGTCGGCGGGGGCGAGATCGTCTGGGGCGCGATGTTCGTCACGCTCGCGGTCGCCCTCGCAGGGACAGTCCTCGGGCTTCCTGGAGCCCTGTTCTTTGGCGTGTTGGC
>CAZVCA010000049.1:2795-11740 GCA_964626045.1 uncultured Halobacteriales archaeon
GCGGGTCGTTCCCTACCCGCTCAATTTCCTCTTCCGCGGGACGATGAGCCTGATCCGGGCGATTCCGGGTCTCGTCTGGTTTCTCATCCTGATCCCGCTGGCCGGTGTCACTCCTTTCACGGGCGCACTCGCGGTAATGGTCGACACGGTCGGGTACCTTGGTCGCCTCTTCACCGATGAACTGGAGGAAATCGCGGACGGACCGATCGAGGGGATTCGGTCGACGGGGGCCAACAAGTCCCAGGTCGTCTCCTTCGGGATGTTGAGCCAGGTCTTCCGACAGTTCATCGCCTGGATCGCTTTCGACTTGGAACACAACGTCCGAATGGCCATCGGCCTGGGACTCATCGGCGCTGGCGGACTCGGACTGGAGCTGGAGATCCAGCGGAAGACCTTCCACTACACGGAGATGATGGCCTGCATCATCCTCATCTTCCTGCTGGCTGGGACCGTCGAACTCGCGAGCCAGCGGGTCCGCTCGTACCTGCGTGAGGACGAGGAAGTCGAAACCGACGGCGTGATCGAAGTGTTCGCGAACGTTCCCCGGAAGATCGTGGGATCGACTCTGGGTCGCAAGTGATGCAGCAGGTCCAGTCCCATGGCCCCGATCGGCTCGAGGGATTGTCCCCCCAGCCCACGATCCACGATCCGGTCCAGATCACCGAGAGCGAACTCGGGGACTGGACGGAGATCAGGTCCCAAACCCGGCTCCACCGCTCACGGATCGGCGATTACACGTACCTGATGGAACGGGTGCAACTGGATCACACGACGATCGGCAAGTTCGGGAACGTGGCGACCAGCGTCCGGCTCGGCCCGCCGAATCACCCAATCGATCGGCCGACGGCCCATCACTTCACCTATCGGGCCTCGAAGTACGACCTCGGCGCGGACGACGAGGCAATCTTCGAGTGGCGGGCCGATCACCCAGTCACGATTGGACACGACGTCTGGATCGGTCACGGCGTGACAGTGGTACCGGATGTCTCGATTGGGAACGGTGCGGTCGTCGGTGCCGGTGCAGTCGTGGTCGAAGACGTCGAACCGTACACCGTGGTCGCCGGCGTGCCAGCCGAACCGGTTCGCCAGCGGTTCGATCCGGATATCGCCGAGCGAGTCGCCGCCACCGAGTGGTGGCACTGGGATCACGAGACCCTCGCCGAGCGACTCGAGGCCTTCCGGGATCTGGAGACGTTTCTGGATCGATACGCGCCGGGCTAGATCCGGATGTGTTCGGGTTGCACGCCGGCGTGGATTTGCACCGCGAGGTCCGCGGCGTCCGCCCAGTAGTAGATCGCTCGTTCGAGGGCACGAGTCACGGTCACCAGGGCCCCATAGGTCTCCGGATCATAGGTCGTCACCAGTTCGAACAGTTCGTTCAGATCTCGGTGAATCGTCTCTTCTGTGTCGCGCAGGTCACCGTGAACGTCCAGTTCACAGTCAAAGAGGATCCGAACGAAGTACTCGTGAACACGGGCTCCCGCAGCGAATATTTCGGCCAGCCGATCGGTCACCACGCCCGCTTCACCGACCGGCTCAGTCTGGACCACTGACTCGATAAACCCCGATCGATCCCCGACCATTTCGAGATTCGTCGCGATCGTCGCCAGATCGGCGGCGATCCGGTTGCCCGGCCAGTCAGTCGTGAGGGTCGTGGATTTCAGCTCCGAGATGACGGCGGAGTGGCGCTCGTTTGCCAGTGATTCGAGGGTCGTCGCGTCTTCTTCTGCTGACTCACCGCGAAATGCGCTGCGGGCCGCCTCGTACTGGGTGGCCGTTATCGCATCGAGCCGCTCGAACAGTTCGAGAAGCGCCGTCGAGGACCCGGATCGGTGGGTGTCCCAGGCCGTCGATTCGTCACTCGCGTCCTCGTCACCACAGAGGTTCGAAACCTGATCGGCGTTCGCGTACAGCGCCCGATCGTCCACAAGATAGCCTTTCCGGACGATCCCCTCCCCTTTCAGGTCCTGAAGGAGTTCGGAGAGATACTGCTTCGAGATGCCCACCGCGTCAGCGAGTTCGGATTTGGTCTCCGGGGCCGTTCGATCGATCGTCTCGATGATCTGTGCGCGGGTGGCTCCGCGCCCGTCTCGGTCAGTTGCGAGTGGCCGAAACCATCCCTGGTCGGACATACCTGTTGCTGTCGACCCGGTTCCAAAGGGCTGGCTCATAGAGTGTCCAGGTGTCTATATAGCATCGGAATCTCGGATAAAAAGTGTATGTACGCCTCTATACTCCCACGGAGTCCTCATATCAATGCACTTGAGGTGGGCCGGAGAACTCCGGCTATGGAGACGCGGAAAGTACAGTTGTCCGGGGGCACTACCTATACCATTTCACTCCCAAAATCCTGGGCGCGCGAACAGGACATTCAGGCCGGTGTCGCCCTCTCGCTGCATCCCAACGATGACGGCTCCCTGCTCGTCGACACCCGGAGCGGCCGCCAGCCGGAGACTCGGACCAGGACCGTCGACGTGACAGAGGAGTCGAACGCCGCCGTTCGACAGCGTATTCACGCGATGCACGCCGTTGGCTTCGACGAAGTCACGCTCGTGGACCGCAACGACCACGATCCGGCCCAGCGGTCCGCCATCGAGGAGACGGTACGGACCCTCTCGGGATTCGAACTGCTCGAATCAGACGACCGGCGGATCAAACTCACCAACCTGGTCGACGCCGACAACGTGGACGTTCGCAAGTCGACGCTGCGGCTCCGACTCGTCACGTTGGGGATGCACCGCGACGCGATGGCGTCGGTCCTCCAGGCGGACACGCAATTGGCCGACCGGGTGACCAAGCGGGACGACGAGGCTGACAAGCTCTTCGCCATGGTGACACGTCACTTTCGGCGGGCACTGACCGACCTCCGCGAGGTCGAGAAACTCGAATACGGCCGCGCGGATCTCTTCGAATTCTACTACGTCGCCAGACAGTTCGAGCGGACGGCCGATCACTCCGAGAAGATCGCTCGGTTCAGCATCGATCCCGGTGTCACCGTCCCGGCGGAGTTTGTGGACCGACTCGACGGACTCGCCGCGAGTTCACGGACTGTCATCGACACTGCGGCAGACGTGATCCTCGCGGACGCGCCGGTGGCGCAGGCTCACCTGGCGCTCCGCGAGCGGGACAGCATGATCGCGGATCTCCGGGAGTTAGAGAGTGACTTGTACGACCACGACGACCCGGCCCAGGCACATGTCATCGGCCTGTTGCTGAACAGCCTCCGCCGCACAGCGGAGTACGGGGCCAACGTCGCCGGAATGGCCGTCCAGCAGGACGCCAGGCAGACTGACCAGTCTTCGTGAAACCGCTGAAGGTAGCTCACGACACACAGGAATCAGTTTCTATCCGACTCCCCACCCGGGTATAGCCGACTATAGACCTAATAGCGAGTCTTTTGCCCCAGCGGTCGAACAATTTGACGAGTGCCGCTCAGCGGACCATCTTCGCTCGGGCAGCCTAAATCCCGTATTCCATGACCTACGACGCACTCATCCTCGACAACGACGGAGTCATCGTCACGCCGACCGCACCCGACGTCTGGCAGTCGGTGAACTGGCTAGCCTTTCGGGAGAACGGTGTCAACCCGGACCAGAGACACGTCTCTGGCCTCGACCAGCGGGACACAGACGCGCTTCGGACCATCGCCGCGGAGTACGAGATCGACCCCGCCACGTTCTGGACCAGCCGCGAGGCACACGCGGTCCGGGAACAGCGCGAGGCCATCCGTGCAGGGCACAAACAGCTCTACGAGGACGTCACGGCACTCCCGGAGGATCCAGACCTCGGGATCGTGAGCAACAACCAGCACGGGACGATCGAGTTCATCGTGGACCACTTCGGCCTGGGCGATCGGGTGGACACTTACTACGGGCGGGATCCAGATTTGCGTGGATTCGCCCGGCGAAAACCTGACCCACACTACCTCGAGCGGGCGATCGCGGACCTCGAGGCGTCGAACCCGCTTTTCGTCGGTGACAGCAACGCGGACGTGGGGGCCGCACAGGCGGCCGGAATCGACTCTGCATTCCTCCGGCGGTCCCACCGGGAGGGCTACACGCTCCAGTACGAGCCTACCTACGAGATCACTAGTCTGCGGGAGTTGACAGAGCTGTTCGATCGCCCGATTGCCGAACCCACCGCCGACCAGTCGGTGGGCCGTCTCTGAGAGTTGATCCCGATCAGCGATCCTCGGTGTCGGGCTTCTGGTCTCCCGTGACCTTCGAGAGCCCTTCCGGTTCGGGGTACTCGTGCCCGCCCGATCCCGTGAGCGAATATCGGGCTGCCTGACTCGACCATCGGTTCGCGACGGCGTCTCGTGCCTGAGACATGAACTGCTCGTGCGTGTCGATTGGCTCTGTGCCCTCGGGTGTCAGTTGTTCGTAAGTTCCGTCCGATTGCATCTCCCAGGCTCGTCGGTTGTCCGCGAAGACTGTATCAAGGAACTGCTGCAGGTACGATTGGAGGTCCGGGTCCTCGACGGGAGTCACCGCCTCGACCCGTTCGTCGAGGTTCCGGTGCATCCAGTCGGCTGATCCGATGAGGTACGTCGGGTCCCCGGCGTCGTGAAATCGCCAGACGCGGGAGTGTTCGAGAAAGCGACCCACGATACTCCTGACCGAGATCGTCTCACTGAGTCCCTCGATTCCGGGTCGGAGTCGACAGATGTCCCTGACCGCCAGATCGATCTCGACCCCTGCCTGGGAAGCCTCGTAGAGGGCTCTGGTGAGTGCCGGATCTTCGAGGCGGTTGAGTTTCGCGACGATTCGGGCCTCTTGATCCGCCCGAGCGTGCTCGATTTCGCGGTCGAGGAGCTCGCGGAACCGCTCTCGCATGTTCGTCGGCGCGATGAGGAGTTTCTCGTACTCCTCGTGGAGACTGTGCCCGGTGAAGTAGTTGAACAACTTCACGAGGTCCTGCCCGATCGCTCGATCGGAGGTCAGAAGCCCGAGGTCCTCGTACTGTTTTGCGGTCTCGGAGTGATAGTTGCCAGTGCCCACGTGTGAGTAGAGCCGAACACCGTCTTCCTCCTCCCGGACCACGAGTGACGTTTTCGTGTGGGCCTTGTACCCGAGTTTTCCGTACGCGACGTGAATTCCCTCCTCTTCGAGCCGTTCGACCCAGCGGAGGTTGTTCGCTTCGTCGAAGCGAGCTTTGAGTTCGACCATGACCCCGACCTGTTTGCCGTTTCGCGCGGCTTCGATCAGACTCTCGACGACCGTGGAGTCCTCGGCCGTTCGGTAGATTGCTGCCTTGATCGCGAGCACGTCCGGGTCGGTGGCCGCCTCGTCCAGGAATCGCTGGACGGTCCCCTCGAAGGAGTGATACGGGTGATGGACCAGGAGGTCTTTGTTCCTGATCGCATCGAAGATGTTGGGTTGGTCCCCGAGCAGTCGGGGGTGAGGCTGTGGGGTCCAGGGCTCGCGTTGGAGGTCAGGCCGATCCAGGTCCAACAGGGCCATGAAGTCCCGGTAGTCAAGGAGGCCAGGCAGGTCGAAGACCTCTGCTTCGTGCAAGTCGAGTTGCTTGATCAGCGTCTCTCTGACTTTTTTCGGGGCGTCCTGGGCGATTTCCAGTCGGACGACCCGTGCAAACCGGCGTTCGCGGATCACCTCCTCGATCTCCTCGACCAGGTCTTCTGCGACCGCTTCGTTTCGTCGAACCTCGGCGTTCCGGGTCACTCGGAAGGGAGTAGACGCGACGATCTCGACGCTCGGAAAGAGCAGATCGAGGTTCGCGCCGATGAGGTCCTCGAGGAGGACAAAGCGATCTGATTCGCCCACTGGAACCAATCGCGGCCGGTTCCCTGGAACCTTGACCCGGGAGAAGACTGCCTCGGCGTCGGGATCTTCGCGGGTGAGCACGCCAAGAGACAGGCTCAGGTTCGAGATGTGCGGGAAGGGATGGGCCGGATCGAAGGTCATCGGCGTGAGCGTGGGCATTACCGACTCCCGGAAGTAGTCCCGAAGTCGCTCCTGCTCAGTAGCCGAGAGCGTGTCGTGATCGACGACCTGGATGCCCTCGTCCGCGAGTTCCTCGCGGATCGTCTGGTAGGTTTCGGCTTGCCGCTGGAGGAGCGGGTCGAGGGCCTCCAGGGCTGCCTTCCACTGGGCTTCGGGCGTGAGTCCATCTACAGTTCGTTTGCTCACACCGGCGGCGATCTGCTGTCGCAGACCACCGATGCGCTTGCGCACGAACTCGTCGACGTTGCCCGTGAGAATGGCCAGGAACTTCACTCGCTCCAGGAGCGGATGGCGCTCGTCGGTGGCTTCGGCCAGCACTCGCCGCTGGAAGGCAACCTCGCTGAGTTCCCGATTGAGATAGTACGCCTCGTCATCGAGGTCACGCTGTTCTGTCATGCCACAGACAATACCGACGAGACGAACTTCTCTGCCGGCCGTTCCTGATGTGTTTCTGTCGCCGGGACGCTGACGAATGTCTCCCGGCCCACGTCGTAGGCCGTCAGCCGTCCGCCGTAGACACAGCCCGTGTCCAGTCCGATCGCCGAGTCGCGTTTGATCGGCGATTCCAGAACGGTGTGACCGAAGAACACTCGCGGCAGCCCCTCGTGTTCGTCGAACCAGAACGGACCCTCGTATCCGTCGCCGTTCGGGGACCGCATCGTCAGCATCGATTCCGCATCGTGGGCCTCCACGGGTCGGTCTGGATGCACGCCTCCGTGGACGACCAGCGAGTCACCCCACGTGATGGCTACCGGGAGCGAAGCGATCCACTCCAAGTCGGCCTCGTCGAGACCGGGGAGCTCTTTCTCGCCGCGAAGGAGTTTCGCCTCGTTGTTCCCCTGGACGCTCAGGAAGTTGTCCCTGGACCGGACAAGGTCGACGACGCCCTCGCTGTCGGGACCTTTGCGAACCAGGTCGCCGACGAAGACCACCAGTTCCTCGGGGCCCGGGTCGATTGTCCTGAACAGGTTTTCGAGCGTCTGGCGACAGCCGTGGACGTCTCCCACGACGTAAATGTTCTGCCAGTTCGCGGGACGAATTCGTTCGTGAGGCAGGTCGTCGCTGAAATGAGGTGTGAAGGACATGATCCAACCGCTGTTGCCCAATCCTTGGCTCGCGACAAGTAAGGGGGTTGCTATGAGGCCAATACAGTGCTATATAGATCTCGCTCACGCGGTGGTCTCTCGGACCGGTCCGGAAACGGCATCGACCCCCAGCTATAGTCCAGCATGTACCGAGCTATAGGCCTATTATAACGAGCTAAGTGCCGAATCCACGCCAGACTACAATATGGACGGGGGACTCGAATTCAGGGTCGACCGACGGGTTACTCGGGCCCATCGGGCTATCGAGACCGAAAAGCGGCGAACCCGGGACGAACAGACGGCCCTACAGGAGTTCGCCACGATCGTGCGCGGATTGCAGGTCGAGACCGTCTCGGCTACTCCCGCTGGTGTCACGACCCAGATGCTGGGGACGAACGGCTCCAGCTCCCTGAATCGAGTTCGTGAGGCCTACCGATCGACGGTGATGGCCGTCCCCCACTACGAGGAGGACTACGACGACACCTGCGAGGAGAGCCTCCTCGAAGAGTTCGGCCCGGACGTCGCGATGGCACTTCTCGACGGTCAGCAGTTCGATCGCCGGCAGAAGCAGGCGTTGTTGATTGCCATCGGTGATTCGATTCGCAAGCGGGAGGAGTTGCTGTCGGTCCTGGAGGCCGAGCAGTCCTCTCACGCTGAGCACGCGCCACGAGTCCGTTCGATCGCCGAGGAGGTGTCGACCCTTCAGGAGGCGGCCGAGAACGCGGCCTCCTTCGGGGATTATGACAGTATTCGGGGACGCCTCGGGGTGCTCACTGCGAAGTGCGAAGACCTGATCGCGGACCGGCAGACGGCACTGGTCGAGCAACGCGAGCAACTGGCCCTCCCCGTCGACGGGCCAGACGTTCCTTCATTTGTTTACACCGATCTGGATTGTACGTATCCGCTGCTCGACGCGACGGCTCAGATCATCGACCGCATGGAGTCACTGCGGCGGGAAATCGAACACGAGATGACGTACGTAAACTGAACCTCTTCCGGAGATCGGCGGTTCGACCACAGGTTGGGTGAAACGCGAAACGCGTGCCGAGGATTGCCAGTCACCGCTGATTTTTGCCGGCCAAATTTATGCCAAACCTTTCCATTGAGAGTGAGTAGCATTCTCTACGATTGAGAAACACTGATAAAGATTTTCTCCCGGTGTGTGGAGGTATCGCGTGTTTTGTGAGGGCTTTAGAGGTTGAAAATCCTGTGGTCCCCGGTACGCACTCCGTCATACCGCAACCGTATTTCCCAGACCGTTTTGATCGAGGGGTTGGCGATCCAAATCGGTGAGGAGTCTGTGAGCATTCTCTGGGTTTTTCTGTCAGCAGTTTCCAGCAGGGTGTCGTGATCGGTCTGCGCTATCTATTCAGCACGGAGCGATTGACATCCTCTGCGTAGATTCAAATCTTTTGCTGGATGGCAATCCTCTATCGCCTCGCTCCTAGATCCCGGCTCAGAGTCCCTCGTCAAGGAACCGACCCCCGTACTCGTCGACGGCAACCAGTTCCTCGATGAACTCTTCAGGGAACTCATCCTCACCGGTGTGGCTCTCTAGACTCCCCGAGTTCGTCACTGAGTTCGATCGTTCTGGTCACTGGCCGCAGTTTTCGAGTTCAGGGTGTAAACGCGATACCACTGTTTCGACCCCCAACACTGCTGGATTTACGCTTTGTATTTTGCACGAAGCAACCCTCGAAATTCCGTTACTTCTGGAGAAGTCAGCCGAGAAAAGTTCTTTGTGCTAACGAGGGCGGTTGCGATGGCATGTCGAACAGACATTCTTCAGAACAATCCAGTTGGGCGGATCGTCATCGAAAGGACCTGACCACCAGACATACACACGAAGATGTATTGACCGACCGCGAATTCGAATTGCTACTGGAGGCCTGCGCCA
>CAZVCA010000050.1:0-11605 GCA_964626045.1 uncultured Halobacteriales archaeon
ATCTTCGACACAAGCGTGACGAGTATGAACGGCGACGTGGCTGCCTCCAGCAAACAGGGACTCGCTCCGCACACCTCACGATTCGGAGTATCGGTGACCGATTTGCTCGGTGGAGTAAGGATTACCTCCATCGGGTTTCAAAAGCCATCGTACAGGAAGCCAGACGGCATAACTGCTCGGCAGTCGCGTTTGAGGAATTAGAACAGATCCGCGAGCGGATCTCGAACGCGAGCAAGTTCCAGCAATGGGCGTTCCGGGCAGTTCGGCAGTACACTGAGTACAAGGGTGAAGAGTATGGTATCCTGGTGGACACGGTCCAGCCGGCGTATACGAGCCAACGGTGTAGCCACTCTGACTGTGGGTTCACGCACGAGGATAACCGCGATGGTGGCGAGTTTGAGTGCCTGAACTGCGGGAAACAACTCCACAGTGACTATAACGCCGCCCGGAACATCGGGTGGCGTCTTGTCCAGTACTGGCTCAAGTCTGGTTCTGGACGCGCCAGCTGTCAGGTGGCGCTAAAGTCAGGGACGGTGAACGCGAATGGCGAGTTTTCGCCTGCCGAGGGTATCGGCCAGAGCAGGAGTCCACTGACAAGCCCACCTCTTTAGGGGTGTTCCTGACTCAGAACGGTACTGAGAGATGTTCGGCTGGGATGGCGTTTCTAGCAGTCACCAGCGGATCAACGACTTGGCTGATCTCTAACCCGCCAACGAGACTTGAGAACAGGTACGCGTCGGTCTTTGACATATTGTGGTCGGCCTGTAATAGCGTCAAAATATCTTGATTGGCGAGCGCGACAGCTTCTTCCATTGTCTCAGCGCTAGCAATAGATTTGATAGCGCTTCCCGTATTAACCACTGGACGATCAATATCTACCTCTGGCTCAGAGATAACTGAGACGGTGATATCGATATTAGTACCAATTTCGGCGCCGGTACCGCACATCTCTCCGTCGGCCATAGCAGCCTTAGAATCACCCATCGCGAGCATAGCACCTTCTTGAAAGACCGGAAAATAAGCGGTTGTACCGCCAGTCATATCGGTCGTATCAAGATTCCCGCCGTGGTCGTGTGGTGTCAGGGTGGTAATAGTATCTTCAGCAGTGGCAACTCCAATAGTTCCGATCACTGGGTCAATCCTGACATCGATCCCATCAAAATCAATTATCTCGTCATTAACTTCAGTAATCTGTGTCGCAGGATGTGCGATTTCTTCGTCATCTTGGAGGAGACCAAATTCGGGCGCAGTGACGACTCTGCCGCGATCCTCAGTTACCCGGACATCTTCAATCTCCACCTTCAGGACATCACCGGGTTCAGCGCTTTCGACAGCGATAGGTCCGGTTGCAGCATTAACTTCATCAGGAATCGAATTGAGCAGATCGTCTTCGGTTTGAATCTCTTTATTGAGACTATCAATAGTCTTGACAGTGAGCGATTCACCGTCTGCAGCAGTGTAGACGGACTCCATATCCGGTCCAAACTCGTACACATACCCGTCATCGTCGTAGGAGACAATCTCACGTGACATACGAATATGATTCAACCAGCTAATACAAAAAACTCATTTCGGTGCATACGGATTGCCGGTTCTTCTTCCGATAGGCAGATCACCCGACGTATTAGTCACTCTTCACCAGTACACTGTATCAAATTCGCTGTTAAGATGCAAGTGTTGCGTGATATAATACCTGAACGGCTCCATAGCTCAACTCGCGTCAGAATGGACGTTCAGCGTCGCTCTGGCTTTGCTACTGCTCAATCTCTTACGCCGCTTACTCAGGGGGACACTCGTCCCAGCGCTATTAACAGGCTATGTATGGAACGGCCTCGTCTTCGGGTTAATCATCGGGTTAGCAGGGGTTGGCCTCTCTTTAACCTACGACGGCTGTGTTGAATCACTGTAAGACGGAGAGATTCACTGTCTGACGAGGCGTTTGATGTTATAGACAACGCATATCAGCGCGACTTCGCGGAGCTCACAAAACTACGACTGCACTCCACGGCGAAACCGGCCGAGCGCTTCACGGCCGATTTCACGGTTTCTGCCATTGAGCGCTGATTGTAGCGGGTATCGTCGATTCTGGCGTTGTGTGCATGCTCGTACAGAGCGAAGATCCGATGGTTGATCAGCGGCCTGATCCCGAGGTTGAGTAATCCGTCACGAAGCGATTGTTTGTCGTAGCCTTTATTTGTTTTATTTTCCTTACTATCTCACGAGTATCGCAGATCGGCAGAGGTAATCTCCAAAGATTCACCATAAGATACCGAGAGGAAATAAGGAATATTAATTTCTGCCAGGGATAGGTTTATGTATATTTCAGCGGGCTACTGTAATCGTAATGCCAGAAGTGAAATTTGAGGTTGACGTCGACAGCGCCCCGGATGAGCAACCGGGCGCGAACCCGTTTAACCGATGGCACCCGGACATCCCGGCAGCCGTCGAGGCTGAACCAGGAGAAACGATCAGGCTAGAGGCACTCGACTGGACTGGCGGACAGATAACAGACAAAGACGATCCAAATGAGGTGAGAGATGTCGACCTGACGCAGGTCCACTATCTGGCCGGTCCCGTACACGTACATGGGGCAGAGCCGGGAGACCTGTTGAAAGTCGAGTTCCATGATATGGGGCCGCTTAACAACCGGTCCGAATTCGGTTTCACTGGAACCTTTTCACAAAAGAATGGCGGCGGGTTCCTGACAGACCACTTCCCAACGGCGGCTAAATCAGTATGGGATATCGACGGGTATACCGTCTCATCACGCCATATCCCTGATGTCCGATACGAAGGGAAGATCCACCCTGGACTAGCCGGCTGTGCTCCCAGTCGAGAGCTATTAGAAAGGTGGAACGAGCGAGAACAGGAACTGATAGACAGATACGAAGCGGACCCAGAGTCGATCCCAAACCACCCGACTGGTGAGGCGGAGCCGGGTGTGGCGAACCCCCCGACTCCTGAAGGAGCCCTTATGGGAGAGATGGACCCGGACGATGCTGCAGATGCCGCCGAGGAGGCTGCTAGGACCGTTCCACCGCGTGAACACGGCGGGAACCACGACATCAAAGACCTATCTATCGGGTCAACGGTATATTTCCCCGTCTATGTTGAGGGGGCGAAGTTCGCACTTGGCGATTTCCACGCATCACAGGGCGACGGTGAGATCACATTCTGCGGCGCGATTGAGATGGCGGGGTACGCCGACTGCGAGTTTGATCTGATCAAAAACGGCATGGAAGAGCACGGAGTGGACCACCCGATCTTTGAGCCGGGACACCGTGGCCCGAACTTCGAGGATTACGTTACGTTCTGCGGTTACTCGGTGACAGAGGACGGTGAACAGCGATACATCGATTCACATACTGCCTACCGACGAGCGAGCCTGCAGGCGATCGAATACCTCAAAAAGTTCGGGTACTCGGGGCAGCAGGCGCTGCACCTACTCGGTACGATCCCCGTCGAGGGGCGTCAGAGTGGCGTCGTCGATGTCCCGAATGCCTGCTCGACACTGGCGCTGCCGAAAGGGGCGTTTGAGTTCGATATCTCGCCGGGTAACTTCGAGAGCCGAAAGGACCGCGGCGATGTGCTTGTAACCGACGAACCACTCGAGTAAGCTCTCGAGTGCAATCCTTATGACATCTAATCCCAACTCGACCCCGAGAGCAGCAGGACAGTTTGACCACCCTGCAGATCGGTTTCTGCCCGCGACCGACGAACCAGACCGGAATAAAGAGACAGGCCAGTATTCCGCCGCCAGAGCGATCGGAGAAACGCTTTCGACGACATTCGGTCCGAACGGCCTCGACAAGATGCTCGTTGACCGAAGTGGCACAGTCGTGGTCAGTAACACCGGCTCGACTGTCCTCGATGGATTAGAGATTGACGCGCCAACCGGCCGGGTGATCCGCAATGCGGTCAAAGCACAAACAAGCCGGATTGGTGACGGTTCGACGACAATGGCGCTTCTCGTCGGTGAGTTGTTGACTGCGGCGAGTGACCTGATCGACTCGGGAGTTCATCCAATGTCGGTGGTTGATGGGTATCTGACAGCGGGCCGGCTCGCTGCCGATCATGTGTCTGCATCCAGTATGTCAATTTCCCGGGGAGAGACGACCCGCCTCAGTAATATCGCGACCACGGCGATCACGGGCCGGTGGGATGCAGACGCGGCCAGACAACTCGGTCGAATCGCAGTAGAGGCGCTCGAACAGGTTGGATTCGATGCTGCCCGATTGACGCTCCATGCTTACCCGGGGGGTGGTGTCACCGACACAGAGCATGTGGACGGAATCCTCGTTGATGCCGATATCTCTTCGACTGATATTAACGCGAAGGCACAGACGGTTACTCACGGTATCCCGCGTGTGCTTTCGGATCCATCTGTTGCGCTGGTTGATGGGGAGATCTCGCCCACAGAAGTCGGTGCGCCGGCAACAGTTTCGGTGAGTGATGCAAATGAACTTGACCGCGTATATGAGTACGAACGGCAGCAGAGTGACTCCCTCGTCAAGCCGGTTCTCAGCGCTGAGGCCGATGTCGTGGTCTGCCAGCAGGCAATCAACGATGAGATCCGAACCGCCCTCACGCGCCACGGTGTGTTGCCTGTTGAACGGACTCGTCGCGACGAATTCAACGCCATCGCTCGAGCGACCGGCGCGGAGGTAGTGACGAAGCCGAGCGACCTACGTCCAGGAGCTCTCGGAAAAGCAGGGGAGTTTTGTCGCCGCTCGTTTGGTCCGACATCGGTGTTAACGATCACGGGGCTGCCCCGCGAAACCCACGCGTCGGTGGTGCTTCGTGGAGGGACTGAACACGTCGCCGAGGAAACCCGCCGGATTATCGACGACTGCATACAGAATCTTAGACAGGCAGTTCACGGTGGGGGGGTCGTGCCGGGCGGTGGTGCCACGTGGCTTTCGGCTGCTCTACACATTACAGACCACGCTCCGTCAATAGACGATCGGTCGCAACTCGCCGTCACAAAATTTGCTGATGCCATGGAGGTCGTACCGAGAACGCTCGCAAGAAATGCTGGATCAGATCCGATCGAGACGCTGAGCACGATGCGGACGAGACACAAAGCCGGTGATTCCGAGGTTGGCGTCGATTTATCAGGCTCGGTCCGAAACATGACCGCTTCCGGCGTGATCGAACCGGCCGCAGTAGTGTCGGGCTGTCTCACAACCGCCGTCGAGTCGGCCGTGACGCTGCTTCGGATCGACGATATTCATGATGCGGGTGGAGAAGACAAAGCAGATGTATTGTCTCACTCTCGCGGACACGACCATGGAGACAGTCACGGCAGCACCGGTGGACACGACCACGGTGCCGGTGGTCACAGTGGCTATCCATGGGCACTGAGCCATTAGCTTAGAGGCGAACCGGCCTGCTGTGAGAGACAACTCAACCGGATTGCTCGACAGTGTTTTGCTCCCGTCGGCCCGCTCTGACGGGGGGCTAGCTGTTACACTCACGAAATTAATACACGCCTGAATACCTGATAAACCGATCAATACATCCGATACTGCGATGTGACTCGCACAGGACCGAGTTGATGTGCGTTCTTCTGGAGGATAATTGTCTCGTCGCGCTTAGCGGATTTGTCGGCGCGAGTCTCAGTTCCGTGACGGGTCCGCGTAGGCACCCGTTCGCAGATCTGACTTATCTGTGACCCACACTCCACATTTTGTGAGCTTTGGTGTTTCTTTGAGTATGAGAACCCCCGCGAATCTCTGTGAGTTACACTGGGCGGCGCCGCATGTATCGCACCCAGAACATTGCGAAGACCCCGAGTACCAGCCATTCGACGAAGATTACCACGTTTGAAATCGCGTCGTTCAGGTAGCTGACCACCTCGATCGCGTCGACGACGACTGAGGCACTTGAGACACCCACCGCTTGTGTCCGCAAGTAGTACGTCGAGTGTGAGTCCCACCAGTCATCGCCGTCGAACCGTGCTTGGACAATCGGGCTATCGACAGCAACCGTCGCGACGCCGCTTGCGTCTGTGATGACCACCGGAACCGTCGCTCCGTCGACGTAGATCTCTCGCCCGCTAATCGGTGAGCCGTCTGCCTCCTGGAGGGTGATCTCGGCGGTCCCTGCCCCATCGGCAATCGCTACGTTGAGCACCGGCTCCTCGTAGCGCGTGACCTGCTGGTCCGTCGTAACCGGCATTCCCCAGACATCAACGGTACTGGCGGAGACCGATTCACCGGTCACGTCACCCGTACTCTTCAGCACCCCCGCGTACTGGTCGTACAGCGGAGTCGGATTGGTGCTCTCTGCCCCGACGATTGTGTCGGGAAGCGGGGTTGCCGCGACCGACCCGTTTTCACCGACTCGGGTGGTCTCCCACCAGACACGACGGTCGGCAGACTGGTCGGCGAGGATACTCACGTCCGCGGGACTCATCCGATACCGCAGCATCGCCGGGTACTGCCCTTTATAGGAGTGTGATGCGGCGACCTCCAACGTTCCGCTCTCGCTCCGTTCCTCAACGGCAGTGTTTCGTGAAACCGAAAAGAACCGCCACGGAGCGGTCACATACACCTTCTTCTCGCCGACTTGGACGTCGACGTACTCCCAGCCCGCGGCGCCAGCGGCCAGTCCTTGCCGACCAGTCCACTCGACCGAGACGATGTCGTCACTGGGTCGGTCGTAGACGTGTACATCAATCAAGAGATCGTCGCTATTGACCGTCTCAATCGGGACCGACCGGGTGAGCGTCACCGATCGATCCATCGTCCGAACTCGATCCCATTCGGAACACCGAGCACTAGAGACTCCGTAGTGCTTCTCGAGTTCAACATCGATCCGAAGTTCGGCGGTCATCGTGTGGGTGCCAACGGGCAGTGGTCTCGGTTGTGACCGCGGCGAGGTGTAGTTCAGCGTCGTCCACGCTCCTGGCCCCCATCGGTGCATGCTGATATCCCCCGCCGTGACGTTCACCACCTCAGCCTCAGAGTCCAGCAAGCGGTAGTCGGCCCACCGCGTGAGCGAGTAGGTGTTGTTCCCGATAGTACAAGAGCCGCTCTCGGTATAGTCCGACGGCACGTCGACCCGGTAGTCCCAAGGGACGTGCGTGTTCACCTGCCTGTTCTGGGTGACGTACCGGCCCTGATACCAGACACCCGGGGTGACGTCGATGAATCCCACGTACGCGTCCCGCACCAAGTCGTGTGACCCGCTGCGCCACACAAGTGAGGTTGACGCACCGTCGACCGTTGGGAACACCTCTCTGCCGTTGTCTGTCGGTACTGCTGCCGTACTCCGGGCTGCTGGCTCGCTGGGCGCGAGTTCGGAGTACCGGAGGAGTCCTTCAATGATATCGATCTTGCGGTCGATAATCGTCTGGTATTCGGCGGTATGGACCATCGCAGTCTCGGGATTGGTTACCTCAAGTTCGCTCCCATTCAGTTCGACCTCGGCGTCATAGACGGGGTCCCACCGGCCGTTCGGGTTGCGCACTTCGACAGTATACTCACCGTCGGTGTCGGTCACCCGGCTTGAATCGACATCGTAGAGCGGGAAGATACGGAGTTCGCGTTGGCCCCACTTAGTGTTCCACTCCTCCAGCGTGTACCAGCGGTCACGGTAGGGAATCGTGTAGTAGCCGGTGAGCCCGCTCTGGTACATATCCGATTCGTTGGCGATAACGAGCGCGTCACGCGGCCGGATGCTGTCCTCCCAGAGCTGAACCGGCTGTGTGACGACCGTCCGGTTAACATCCCGAATGGTCCCATTGTCATACTCGTACAGCCGAACCATACTCGATCCACGGGCCGGGTCGGCATCGTTGCTGGCCAGCACCCGAAATGTGTCGTTGTAAATCCGATCGACGCCCGGCTCGGGGTCGGGAATCGTCAGTCCACCATTGAATGCCGCTCCCGTTAGCGTGCCCGCGAGGAGTAGAACAACTACCGCGATAGTGACAAGCCACAAGCATCGGCCGGTGGCCCGACGGGTCCGAACGCCGACCCGTCCTTGACGCGCTGCTGCTCGCTTCTGTGTTTGACCTCTCCATCGACGCCTCTGCGGATCACTCGAGGACATATCTCAAAAGGTCCAGAAACGTGTTCCATGCCGATCCGACGACGAACAATCCTCCGCCGGAGAGAGTGAGCCGGCGACCCCAGGCCTGCCGCTGGAGTCGGTGACTCCCGAGCCATGCCATCAGTCCGAGCAGGAGCAGACAGAGCCCGGCGTAGATGAACAGCTGAGCAGTCCAATCTGGGAAGTCGATGAGCGCCCCGAAATCGACACTGCTTGCGAGTACTGTTGTCTCCCACCTACCTGAGAGTCCCCGTGATGGGACGTTCTTTACGACCGTCCCGAACATCTCCTGAGTGAGGCACTCGGCGAAGACGATTTGCCCGCCGATGAGAAGCAGCTGCTCGGTGACCATTTGAAGCATCGAGGACAGGCTAGACATCGACCCGAGAGAGTCGACCGTGCTGGTGACTTCGGCGACCCGGGCTGGGTGAGTGTAAGCGATGAATGTGGGGAGTGGTCGGATCATGGCTGATATCGCGGTTCAGAGATGGCGAGATCGGGACTCACTGGGAACCGAACCGTCGGCTATACTGAGATACACCACCGGGAACAAAGCGGCTACAGAGTTGCGAGTGACGCACACGTACGCGATGCGTACAGGTACGGCCCGCGTACAGTTGCGGAATGCGTACTTCTGAAATTAACAAGACTGTTGCCCGGTCAGAGAACGTGTGATGACCTACCATCTGATTCGAGGCGGACCGCCTCGCCGGACGCCGATCGACGGCTTGACCAGACGGCTGCGCTCAAGACCAAGGGGAGACGATCTCGGTGCTACTCGGTACCCACCGGTAGTCAGGACGGAGGAGGCCGATGCCTGAGATCGAAATTCGCTTCGCCAGCGACCGGGAGTATGAACGACTCCGCCATATCCGGAACAAGTACGGCGTCCAGTGGCGGGGTATGCTCATCCTAGGTGCGAGGCGACTGGAAGACCGCCGCCACGCGAGGGCGCTGCCTTGGTCCTCTCAGGAGCGCCACGTCTCTCCTAGCTGTACTGAGCGACCGATCGAGAACGACACCACCAACGCCGATGCCGACGTCGATCGGCGGCGATCCTCTGAATCCCGATGACTTCGACACGTATCGAAGTCGACGAAGACCAGTTCGTGGCCCTCGAAGCTGTTCGGACGCATCACGGCGTCCACTGGCGCGGGATGCTGATTCAGGGTGCCGAGCGTCTCGAGGCTGGGGTTGTGTTCCAAAGCGAGCACGGACGCTCGCAGTTGGATTCAGAGGAGGAGGGCTGAGATGCCCGACCCGGTGCCAGTCGCGAGCAATCTGCTGGACTCGAAGTTCCTCGGGTTCTCGGTCCGCCGCCTCTTGGAGTCGATGGCGATCCCGGTTGCCCCCTGCGCGATCCTCCACATGCTAAGGTTCCCGCTTCTGTTCACCTTCCCCTTGTTCGTCGTGGGGATCGGCGTCGGGGTACTCATCTTCGTGAAGACTCCGCCCGGACAGCGCCCACTCCGGTACACCCACGCGGTCTTTCGCCACCGTGTGGGGGAGAACGTCTACGTCTGGGCACCCTCAGACTCGCTGGAGAACGACCTCGCGAGCGGGGCTTGCCAAGATGACTGGCTGACCCAGCCGCCCAGTCCTGACGTTACAACCCACCACCCGCAACACGCTGGGACCACTACAGCCCCCACCGCCGATCGAGAACGCACTGACCCACCTGTCGGCCTCGACGCTGGCGAGGAGGCCCGCTGATGTCTACTGGTGGCCGCTCAACGCTCGACCTCGTGAACTTCGAGAACGTCCGCGACGGGGGCGTCGTCGAGACGCCGACGGCCTACGCGATGCTCGTCGAGGTCGAACCCCGCGAGTGGCTCACCCTCTCCGAGGAACGGCGGTCGGGCGTCTACGTCTCGTTCCTGACGTTCCTCCGGGGGCTCCAGTTCCCGGTACAGTTCCTGACAATGACCACCGAGTTCGACGGCGAGCAGTACCTCGAACAGTTCGTTGGCCCGGAGTCGCCGAGCACTCCGAGCGGGACAACCACGCCAGTAGCGGATCCTGATACGGCAGATGCCGATGCGACCGGTCCCAGTACGAACGACTCGCTGAGTGAGGTGTCGGCGACCGACGGCGGCGTTGCAACCGAAGCGAACTCCGACTCTGTGGCCGACTCGGCGGTACTTGAGTACGGTCGACTGGCCCACGCCGAGTGGCTGGACCGAACGCTACGGATGGCGAACGTCCGCGATCGACGGTTCTTCGTCGCAGTCGCGGTCGACAAGGGAGAAGACGACGGCGAGGGCGGCAGACGACTTGACGGAATTCGCGATGCTCTCCCGCTTCCAACGCAGTCCCAGCCAGTCGAGGCCGAGGAGTTCTACCTGGACGAAGTGTGGGCTCGTGCCCAGCGCGTCGCTTCTCAGTTGCCCCGGACCCGCGTGGAGGCGAATGTGCTTGACTCCCGCGAGGCAGTGATGAACGTCCTGTATCGTGTGTACAGGGGACGGGAGCCTCCGGTTGCGTTCACTCAGGGTACGCTCGTCCGAGCCGCTGAGGACACGCTCACCGATGCTGCTGGCGAGCCCCTTGACCTAGAGGACATCTTCGAGGAAGCCGACCGACAGGAGGCAACCGCCGCCGAGGAGACTAACCCCGAGGTGCGTCCCGAGACAGTTGGTAACCGTCCGTACGGCGGGCGCGTTCAAGAAGAGTATGTCGAGACCGTCGACAGATCGCGACTCCTGCAGTGGTACGTCCGCAATGTCGGGCCGATCGGCCAAGGAGAGAAATACCACTCCCCGATGTCGGTCTATCTTGGGACCGGCGCGTTTGTCCTGAGCCTTGTCCTTGCAGCCGTCGCGCTTGTGCTCTTCCTCGGCAGTGCACAAAATCTCCCCAGTAACGCCCCACCGGTAGTAGTGCGGGAACTATCGTTTGGCCTCGCCGCGGGGAGTCTCCCAACGTTCCTGCTGAGTTTGGTTGTCTTGCTCCCGTCACGACGGTTGGCGATGGCCCTCGCTGTGCTTGGGATCGGCGTAACAGCTGCGGCCATCGCGCTGTTCGAAGCGGCGTATCCAGCGCAGTGGAGCAGTACTCCGACGGGACAGACGGCGGTCGTAGTACCGGTGTACGCCGTTGGTCTGTTCGTCCTCGTCGTGGCCGTCGGCTTCGCTGTTCGCTCGCGTCGGGCCGCGCTTGACCACGTAGTGGAGACGCCAGCGCGAGACGAAACCGCCGCATCCGAGGACATCACTTCTCGTCCAGAGGAGAGCGATGACTGAGGCATCTTGCCCGAAGCGGGACCGCGCTCGAACATTCTCCCCTGCTCTGAACACCCCTATCCACCTATGATCCAACGATTCAAACACGCATTCGGCATCGATAGCCCCGACGACGACATCGAGTCCGTCCCGATCGACGACCTGTCCGGCGAGGAGACCCAGCACGCCATCGACTACCTGCACCTCCTTGACCGCGAGACCACCACCGAGAACATCGAGTGGGCGGCCTACCAGTTGCAGGCTGACGAGGTCGGCCTCGCGAACGCGATGGAGACGCTCGAGGAACGGGGCGAACTCGACAAGCG
>CAZVCA010000051.1:0-11434 GCA_964626045.1 uncultured Halobacteriales archaeon
ACTAACACTAGGCGAATCGCCACCATGTGGCGTCCGACGTTCGCGTACCTGCACCGTCACCGCAGATTCCGTCGTATCGTCAACGACCACTGCTTCACCAACGCCGTCGGGGAGCCGCTCGGCGATCGACTCGTCGAGATACGTCGGGCGAGCGGCTGCCAAGGCGTCGATGTCGGCCGTCGCCGTCAATCGATGGGAGAGCATGAGGTCCGCCTGGGATATTGCGACGGCTGGTAAGGCTGCCGGCCGCTGCGTCGCCAACACGAGGCTGACGCCGGGATGGCGCCCGCGGGTCAAGATCGTCCGGAGCGGCCGACCTGCGATGCCGTCGATGACGGCCTGGGCCTCGTCGATCAACAGCCACGGTAGGCGCGGAATCGACTCCGCGGCAGCCGTCTCGTACAGCGTCCGAGCGACGGCCGCGGTCACGATTCCCAGGGCCTCGTCGGAGAGGGCAGTCGCGTCGAGAATCGTAAGGGCCGGGTCGAAAAGCCGATCCGCGTCCAAGCCGTCGGGATCGAAGACCTCCCATGTCTCCGCGAGTCGGAGATGGTTCCGGACGGCCCGAGCGACCGCCGTTGGTACTTCGGCCGAATCGACTGCCTCGAACATTGCATCAAGTGTCGTGGCCGCGTCGGCAACTTGCCAGAGGAGCCCGCCGGCGGCCGACGCCGGATCGAGATCCAGGATCGTACACCAATCCCTGGGCTCCAATACGTTTGCGGCGACCTGGGGCTGCTCCAGGACCTCGGCTGCACCCTCGGCCAGCCCGCCGAAGACTCCCATCGGATCGATGATGACACCCGTGAGCCCGTTAGCCGCGGCGATTCCCTCGGCCAGGACGCCGAGGGTGTAGGACTTTCCCGATCCGCGCTTGCCGGCGAACAAGCCGACGTGTGGGCGATCGAGATCCAGGGCGACAGAGCCACCGGCGCTGCCGTCTCTTGCTAGAAACGTCCCGAGATCGACGGTAGGGCCAGCAGCACGCCGCCGGCCGAGGACATGAGTCATACGCCTCGGTGGTCGGGTCGTCCGGCATAAATGCGCGGGCTGAGCTTTATATACGAACGTCGGGCCATCGACTCGCATGTCGTGGCTCGAACGACTGGTCGCGGACGAGCGTGGTATCGAAGGGCTTCCGGTCAGACTCATCATCGCCTTCGTCGTGGGCGTCGCAGCACTCTCGGTCATGCTGAACATGATCTCGGGTGTCGAGTCCTTCGCGGTGACCGAACTCGACGTGAAACCAGAACCCCACGTCGTGGGCCCGGAGGAACAGACAATCGAACTCACCGCGATCGGTAGCGACGACGACGCGGTCGCCGACGCGACGATCGTCGTCGAGAGTGGCACGGCGTCCCTGGAGGAGATGGTGGTCGCGACGACCGGGAGCGACGGCACGGCGACCGTGACGATCGATCCGTCCCTCGGGCCGAATCAGGCAAAGGGGACACTCGCGATCGACGTGGAACCACCCGCGGGGTCGAATTACATGGACCGCCGGGGGAACAGTCAGATCACCGTCGTCGCAAACGGTGCCTGATCGGCGAACGCCAGCCGATCATGCTCACCGGCCATCCCAGTCGATCCAGTCCTGCTCCCAGCCCCGCCGGCGTTCGGCGGCCCGAGCCGCGTGTTCGCGGTCTTCGCGGGCCGTCCGATTCCGCGTGACGGCGCCGGCGTGTTCCCCATCGACGAGGAGCGGGCGAAAGCCGACGGGACCGAAGTCCTGGGTGAAGCCGTCCCCGTCGATGGCGACCAGCCGCTGGTCTGGCTGGCCTCGTGGCGCGACGATGCGCCCGTCGGCGGCCAATTGAGCTTGAAGGGGCTCTGGCACCTCGCTGACGGCTGCCTCGATCAGGATTCGATCGAACGGGGCGTACTCTGGAAGTCCGTCGGCACCATCGCGGCAATCGACCAGGACGGCCTCGTAGCCGGCTGTCCGGAGATTGCGGCGACAGTCCAGGACGAGGTCCCGGCTGATGTCGACCGCGTGGACCCGCCGAGCACCCACGATTTCGGCGAGCACGGCGACCGTGTAGCCAACCCCGGCTCCGACGACGAGGACGGAATCGTCCGGGTTCGGGTCGAGGGCCTGGAGCAATCGTCCCGCGAGACTGGGAGCGAGGACCGTCGTTCCGCGGTGGGAATAGGATTGGTCCATGTACGCGCGATGGGACTCGTCGACGAATTCGTGACGGGGGACTGCCCGCATGGCATCACCGACGGCTGGTGACACGACGGCCTTTGTGTCGTGTTCCAGGCTGTCGACCATGTCCTTCCGGACCGCCGCAAAGTCCATGTGCTCCACTACGGGTCGAGCAAGAAAAGCCGCGCGGGTTTCAGGGCCCACCACGCATTTCGACGAACCGCACCCCGCCGAGATCCTCTCGGTCGAGGCTGCCGTCGGAGCGCTTTACGGCCCCGATGAGTCGCTGGGAACCGCGGCCGATCGGAGCGAGTAATTCGCCGTCAACGCGAACTTGATCGATAACCGCGTCGGGGAAGTTCTCGGCAGCACACGTCAGGTACGCAGCGTCGTAGGGTGCGTGTTCAGGCCAGCCGTGATAGCCGTTTTCCTGTCGAATCGAGATCTCTTCGTACCCGAGTTCGTCGAGGGTGTCCCGAGCCCGGTCGGCAAGCGGTTCGGAAAACTCCACCGAGTAGACGTGCTCGGGGCCGACGAGTTCGGCTGTCACGGCGGCGTGATAGCCACACCCGGTGCCGATTTCGAGCACCGTCGTACCCGGCTCCAGATTCAGTTCGTCGGCCATCATCGCCACCATGTGCGGCGCGCTAATGGTCTGGCCGTCGCCGATCGGGAGCGGTCGGTCCTCGATGGCCGACGACCGCCGGTTTTCCGGCACGAATGCCTCCCGTGGGACCGTCGCAATCGCTTCCCTGACGGGATCCGCCAGTTCGTAGCGGTCCTGGAGTCGGTCGGCGAGATCCTGTCGAGCAGCGTCGAAATCCTTCGAGACCATACTTACCAGGCGGACCAGGCTCGGCTGGTGCCCTCCTCGTACCCGTACACCCGTTTGACGTCCTTGGCCTCGACGGTGTCCCCGGCGTCGCCGAGTTTCTCGAAGGGATAGCGGTCGATCGCCGTCTCCCTGACGTGGATGTCCGTCACCTCGAATTCGTCCTCGCCCAGGGACACCGTCTCGCCGATCGTGAACGCGAAGTCACCCGGGACGTAGGCCTTCAGGCTGCGGGTCTCGTCCGGATCGCCCTCTCGGGGGTGGACGGTGACGTTGACGCTGACGTTGTCGACGGCACGGGTCCAGAACGTCTCGACGTCCCCGGCGTCGGCCGTGGATGCTCGGTTCTCGGCACCCGTTTCGAGGTCCGTAATGCGGACCTGCATGATCGCTTCCTCGGTTTCGACGATGAACTCTTCGCCGATTCTGACGCGTTCCTCAGGTGGCACGGAGACCGTCGTCGAGATCGATTCGCCGTCCTGCGAGACAATCACCTTCTTTTCAACCGTCGATTCCCGTTCGGGTGTCACTTTATGGACGTGATCGCAGTCCCGACAGCGGACCGTCAGCTGACCGCCGCCGGCCGAAAGCACCTCGTGGACCGTCTCCCGGTCCGGCGTACACGATGGACAGGCGACCGCGATCCGGTCCGGATGTTCGCTCATATCGGGCCTAACGGGGCTGGGCCTAAGTATCCGCCGCGTTGGGGCTGGGCAACTCGATTTCGGTGCCGTCCACGACGACCGTCGGCTCACGGATCACGCCGTCGAGGTGGATCGGCGCGTCCGTCTCGCCGCCGATACCCGCGTCGTCGCCGATCGCCAGGTGGACCGTGCCGGCGGCCTTCTCGTCGAGCAAAACCGATCCGACGAGGTCGCTGACCGAGAGGTTCGTCCCGATGCCGAGTTCGGCGAGGTTGTACGCCGCGTCTCCGACCGCGTCGGCGGCCTCTTCGACGGTCGCCCGGATCTGGTCGTCCTCGATCGAAGTGACGAAGCCGTCCTCGACCTCGAACGCGAGCGTGTGGCCCTCATCGAGGCGGCCGTAGGGGCGCATGGTCCCGTCGACGACGAACCGGCCAGTGGCATTCTCTGGGCTGACGAAGACCTCCCCAGCGGGGAGATTCGAGAAGGTGCCGGGTTCGTCGACGGCGCCGGTATCAAGACGCCACTCCCGATCACCGGGGTGGATCGTGATGTCCGTGCCGGCCGGTGCGGTGATGTGGATCGATTCGGCCCCTTGCACGGCTTCATGAACCCGCTCGCAGGTCCGTTCGATGGCCGCGTAATCCGCGTCGACACCCTGTTCGAAGACCGCCTCCGTGATGCCCGGAAGGGTCGCGCCCCGAACACCAGCGTCCGTCGCCGCGGATCTGGCGCGGGTGTGACTGATGGATTTCGTGGTCGGCGCGAGAAAGGCGTCGGCCGCTTGCATCGCTCCGGCAACTGGTTCGGGCGGTTCGCCCCCATGGGTCTCTCCCGGCGGATAGGTCACCAGGACGGCATCGTCGGTCACCTCGCTCGCGACGTCGTACAGTTCCTCGCCGATGTGCCGGCGGTCGTCGTCCGTGACGATGGCACACCGCTCGTCCGGTTGGAGGTCGAGACACTGGTACACTGCCGTCTCGGCACCTGGCCTGAGTCCCATATCCGTTCCTCATCCAGTGTCGGGTTAGCCCTTACGCTCGCGAGCCGCTGGGGCCGGTTCTCGAAACGGTTTTCCCGGTTGGGTGGGGACACCCGGACATGATCCAGGTGGGCATCAACGGCTACGGGACGATCGGCAAGCGGGTCGCAGACGCGGTGACGCGCCAGCCGGACATGACCGTCGCCGGCGTCGCAAAGACCCGTCCGAACTACGAGGCACAGGCAGCCGTCGAAGCCGGCTACGACCTGTATGCCGCCATCGAGGAGCGGGCGGACCAGTTCGAGGGAGCGGGTATCAGTACGGCCGGCACGGTCGAGGACCTCGTCGAAGCGAGTGACATCGTCGTCGACGCGACGCCGTCGGGGGTCGGCGCGGAAAACAAAGCCCTCTATGCCGAACACGATACGCCCGCGCTGTTCCAGGGCGGCGAATCGGACGACCTCGTGGACGTGAGTTTCAATGCTCGCTCGAACTTCGAGGAGGCGACCGAGGCCGACTTCGTCCGCGTCGTGTCCTGTAACACGACGGGCCTTTCGCGACTCATCGCCCCACTCGAGGAAGCCTATGGGATCGACCGGGTCAGGGCAACGCTGGTCCGGCGGGGTGGCGATCCGGCTCAGAGCGGCCGCGGCCCGATCAACGACATCCTTCCGGACCCGAAAACCCTCCCCTCCCACCACGGCCCGGACGTCAAGACGATCTTCCCGGATCTCTCGATCGATACGTTGGGTCTCAAGGTGCCGGCCACGTTGATGCATATGCATTCGATCAACGTTACCCTCGAAACAGCGACCGACGCGGCGGCGGTGCGGGACCTGCTGGCCGGGGAAAACCGGCTATGGCTCATGACCGAGGACCTGGACATCGACGGGGCCGGGGACGTCAAAGAATACGCGCTCGATATCCGGCGGCCCCGCGGGGACGTGTGGGAGAACGCCATCTGGGCCGAGTCGATTTCAGTCGACGATAATGAACTCTACCTCTTCCAGGCGATTCACCAGGAATCGGACGTGGTGCCCGAAAACATCGACGCGATCCGGGCGGTTCTGGACACGGCCTCCCAGGAAACGAGTATGGAGCGCACCGACGACGCGCTCGGGCTGGTGTAGCCTGTTTCCGTAGTCCGAAGCCTTTTGCGCGGTCGCAGCCAACTTCGAGGTATGCAACCAGACGATCGGGACGATCCCTTTGATGACATCTTCCGCGAGATCGAGCGGATGATGGAAGATATGGTCGGGACGCCCGGCCCGCAGGCTGGCGGCGCCAAAACTGACGTGCAGACAGCGAACCGGACACACATGGACGTCTACGAAGATGACGACGTCGTCCGGGTCGTCGCTGACCTGCCGGGGGTGGCCAGAGAGGACATCTCCGTCCAGAGCGACGGCGAGCACGTCTCCGTGGCCGCCTCGAGCGAGGGCCGATCCTACGACGACCGAGTCACGCTGCCGACCCCGGTGGATCCGGAATCGGCGACGGCGACGTACAACAACGGGGTGCTCGAAATCACCTTCGAGCGCAGTGGTTCGCCGACTGATATCGACGTTCAGTAGCTGTCGGGTGCACGCTTTCGAATCGTGTCCGCGAGCCGATCGTAGAACTGGGGTTCGTATTTCGATTCTTCGTCGATAGTTGGCCGGGCGTTGGTTTCGAGGACGAGCATCCGATCTGCCGTCCTGAGGACGTCGACACCCAGTACTGGAATGTCCATCACCTTGGCGGTCTGTTCGGCGATCTTCCTGACGGGTTCAGGTGGATCAATCGCCGTCGCCTCGGCCCCGCGATGGACGTTGTGTTTCCAACGGCCGGCGGTCCTGGCCGAGTCCGGTAATGACCGCTCGACCGCACCTACCACGTCGCCGTCGATCACCATGACCCGGATATCCGTCGCCTGAGGGACGTATTCTTGGAGCAGATACGACCGATCCCGGGTTCCGGGGAACTGATGGAGCAAGTCCAGATAGTCACTGGCGCCGAAAAGCGAATCGAGATCATCGACCCGGAGGACCCCCTGTCCCTTGGTGGTCGAATTCGGCTTGATGACGACCGGCGGATCCAGCGATTCGAACGCGGTCGCCAAGGCCTCCTGATCGACCGGATCCGAGATGTACATCGTCTCCGGCACCGGCACGTCGGCCGCTTCGAGCCGGGCGACCGTCTCGGCTTTGTTCCGCGACCGGCTGATCGCGTCGCGGCCGTTCACCCACGGAATGCCGAGTCGCGCCGTCAACACGCCCCCTTCCACGAGGCGACTGGGGAAGAACAGGCCGACGTCCACGTCCTGAGTCGGCGCGTTGCCGAGGTCCGTCACGGTCCCGGTCAGCGAGACGTGTTCGACCGCGATGTCCCTGGCGGCAAGCGGGTCACGGATCCGATCGGCCGTCTCGGCCAGGTGGGCGAGCCCCAGGGTCAGCATACCGGGGTATCGGCGTCAACGGGCAAAACCGCACCGGAAAACGTCGTGCTTACAATCGCGATCAGGAAACGAGCAGTTCCTCGCCGTGCTCGACGTCGATCGTACACGGCGGCGTGATCTTGTTGTACGCGCGTCGGAACGCCTCCTTGACGACCGGGGCCTGGTCGACGGTACACCAGGCAGTCAGGAGCCGTTCGCCCCCGTGGACGCGGGCGGCGGTTCCGACAGGGACGCCAAAGGACTGGCGCATCCCATCGGAGACACGGTCGGCCCCGGCACCGGTCGCCTGCTTGTTCTCCCGGAGGACCTGGTGGGGGAACTTGCGAAGGACCATCTTGTAGTTGCCTTCCCCCAGTTCCTTGATGAGGTGCCGGTTCGCCGAGAGCCGCGCCGACTCCATCGAGCCGTGGCGGATCTGGGTGGTCTCATCGGGAACGAGGGAGATCTGGACGGGGTAATCGTCTGGGTCGGCGTCAAGGTCGCCCATGTTATGCTGTGCGATCTTCGAGCCCGGGATTCCGGTGATGTATTCGCGGCGTGTGTACGCCGGCTTGTCGATCTCCCGGTACATGGAGGCCGGCTTTTCGGACATAGGTACTACTGAAACGCAGACAGAGTACGCGTATAAGGCCTTCGAAGCCCTTTCGGGCGCCTGGGGCTGGTATTAATAGTCTCCGACTCCTCGTTCTCGTATGGAACACGTTCGACGCTTCTTTGCGGTCGGTTTCGTGATGGTCCTCCTGCTGGCCCTCGTGCCCGCACCGGCGGTGGCTGCCGATGTGACACTAACCGTGGGCGTGGAGACCGAGGCTGGGGAATCGATCAGCGGTGGCAACGTGACCGCGACCTGGGATGGGGGATCGGATACCGCGGATCTCTCGGCGAGCGGGAAAGCACTGCTTGATGTCCCCGATGGTGCAGCCGTCGAGATCACGCTCTCTCACGGGGACTACATCAGGAACAGTCCAGTCCTCGTCGAAGACGCGAGCGAGGAGGACGTCACGATGACCGTCCACGAGATCAGCGAAGCGACCGTCTCGGTGGCGGATGCATCTGGCGCCGTCGAGGATGCACTCGTCACCCTCGCTCAGGACGGGACGACGGTGGTCTCCGAACGCACGACCGACGGGACGATCGAGACCGGCGAGATCGAGGCCGGGGATTACACGCTGACGGTCGAAAAAGCGGGCTATTACACGGTCGAACGGACGATTACCGTCCCGGCTGGGGCGTCGGATCACGAGGTGACGATCAACGAGGGATCGGTGACCCTGGCCGTCAACGTCACGGACCCGTACTTCGATCCACCGCAGCCGGTGGAGGGGATCACGGTGACAGTCCCCGGGCAGGGGTCCCTGAGCACCCAGTCAAACGGCCAACAGCAACTCTCGGTCCCGGTGAACACGGAGCTGACGGTCACGTTCTCGGGTCCGGCCCACGAGACCGTGGAGCGCTCGGTCGAGACGGGGGAGGAACAAATCTCCCTCGAAGTCGAACTCAATCGCGATGACACCCTCAACGTGACCGTTCATACCGCCGACGTCGTGGTCGGCCAACCCGCCTTCATCTCGGTGACCGACGAGTACGACGATCCAGTCCCCAACGCGACGGTGTGGCTCAATGGTGACGCTGTCACCGAGACCGACACTGACGGGTGGGCACGGATTCCGATCGAGACCGTCGGCACCCACGTGATAACCGTCGAGGACGAGACGACCACGTCGAACGAGACCGAGATCCGCGGGGTCAACGCCGCCGAGGAGTCACCGACGGTCACGACGTCGGACGCGACCGAGACGACCGAGGCCGCGGCGACGACAACACCGACCGAATCGACTGACGCCCCCATCCCCGGCTTCGGTCTGCTCGTCGGGATGATCGGCATGGCCCTCGCCATGGTCCTGGTCCTCGGCCGCCGATCCCGGTAACTCCTAGCGATTCTTAAGGCCACACCGAGAAAGGAGGAGCATGCCGTCGACCCTCTCTCGAGCGGCAACCGGCTGTCAGGGGATGGACGAGCTCCTCGCCGGGGGCCTTCCAGCCGACCGCCTGCACGTGATCAGCGGGCCGCCGGGAAGTGGCAAGACGACCTTCGCCGCGCAGTTCATCACGGAGGGCGCCCGTCGGGGTGAGGAGTGTGTGTACGTGACGATGCACGAGACGCAGTCGGAACTCGTCCAGGACATGTCCGGCTTTGACTTCGGGTTCGAGAAGGCCATCCGCTCGTCGAATACGACCTTCCTCGATCTCACCGAGGAATCGGCCCGCCAATCACTCACCAAATACGGGTCCGCCGGTGGGCTTCGCAACCGGCTTCCTGCCCTGCTCGAGGGACAGAAAGCCGACCGTGCGGTGATCGATTCGACGATGCTTTTAGACCACTTCGTCGACAACCCCGAAGGCGAACTCACGGATTTCATCACCCGACTCAAGGACATCGATACGACCATTCTCCTGATCTCGGAGATGACCGACCCCAGCGCGTATTCAGCGGAACATTATCTGGCCCACGGGGTCGTTTTCTTCCACAACTACCTCGAAGGGGGCGGCATGACCCGGGCCGTTCAGCTCATCAAGATGCGAGGCACCCCCATCGACAGCGACATGAAGCCGATCGAGTTCACTGACCGGGGAGTGCAGATCTATCCTGACCGAACCGTCGAGGAGCAATACGGATAAATGTACGAGCGCCATTTCGAGTCCGACTGGGACTCGCTCTCCCAGGAGGAGGCGATGTTTCGGGCCTTCGCGCTCGGCGTCGACGCAGCCCTTAGCGAACCCGACGAAGCCGAATTAGAAGCGCTGCAACGCGACCATCATCGCGGCCTGATCCAGATCGCTTTCGACGAGGGCAAAACCCGGGCCACTGACGAGCTCCGCGAGCGTGGCGGAACCACTCGGACCGAATCGATGGTCGCCGACTTCGAACCCGGGGATCGGGAATGGGGGGTCTGGGAAGACCTGGTTGTAAACCAAGAAGACGACGATGACGCGTTCGAAACGGTCGAGGTGTCCCGATCCCGGATGGACCTGCCGTCGGCCGTCGAAAAACCGGGTTTTCTCGACCGGCCGGACCAGTCCGACGAGCGGATCACCTTGCCACGCTTTCTACTCCGGTAAAAAACCGTCCGGTCGGTTTCTACAGCGAGCCGAGGTATTCGGCGAAATCACCCATCAGGAAGTCGATGTATCCAGTGACACCGAGATACAGCGAAACGATGAGCACCAGGATGACCGGGACCCTGACCATCCAGATCCAGACGTCACCGATGGCGCCAAGGTTGCCGATCCCTTTCGAAAGTTCCGTTTTGGCCTTGTCAGCGTGCAGCCAGGTGATCGCGATCATGAGCAGAATCCCGCCCAGCACGAGCAGGATCTGGGCTGCGAAGATGTCGTAGAGGTCGACGAAGATCGTATTGACGGTTACCGGCACGCCGAGCAGGAAGATCGCTACGCCGATGATGCCGGTGGCTCGGGTCCGGTCCATGCCGTATTCGTCGATTGCGTACGAGACGACGACTTCGATCAGGCTGATCGCCGAGGAGAGCGCGGCGATGGCCACCGTGAGGAAGAACAGGACCCCCACGATCCGGCCGAACGGCAGTGAAGCGAGTGCTTCGGCCACGCTAATGAAGATGGCCCCGGCTCCCGAAGTCTCCGGATCCACGCCGGCCGAGAACAGGATCGGGAAGACGATCAGGCCAGTGAGGATCGACACGCCGGTGTTCAGCACGACGATGCTGACCCCGTCCAGCGCGAGGTTTTCGTCCGAGCCCAGGTATGACGCGTAGGTGATCATCACGCCCATCCCGAGCGAAAGCGTGAAGAAACCCTGTCCGGCGGCCGCCGGCACCAGGCTTTGCCAGTTCGCCAGGATGTACTCCAAGTTCGGTGAGAGGTAGTAGGCGTAGGCTTCACCGGCACCGGCCAGGCCGAAGGCGTAGACCGCGAGTACGCCGAAGATCACGAAGATGGCCGGGACCATCACTTTCACACCCAACTCGATGCCCTGCTGGACGCCCAGCGCGACGATCCCGATCACGATCAGCATGAAGATCGCGTGAAAGAGCAGGGCGTCAGTACCGGACGCGATCGAGACGAAGTACGCGCCGGCACTTTCCGTCGCGGTGTACCCGCCGGTCACGCTGCCGACGACGTATCGAAGCACCCAGCCACCGACGACGCTGTAATACGAGAGAATGACGAACCCGATAATGACGAACAGTCCTCCCAGGTACGTCCACGCGCCCCCGGCCCATTCACGAATGCCACCGACGGCGTTCAGTTCCGTTTTCCGGCCGACGACGAACTCCGCGAGCATCGCGGGGAACCCGATGAGCACGACGAAGGCCAGATACATGACCATGAACGCCGCGCCCCCTTCCTGGCT
>CAZVCA010000052.1:0-10790 GCA_964626045.1 uncultured Halobacteriales archaeon
CCGCGAGGACCCGGTCGACGACGATCTGCCCCATGCGCCCGAGTCCGATGACGCCCAGTTGCATGTCTCACCCTGTGGGACTCACCCCGTTAGCGATTTCGGTCGGGCCACGAACCTGGGCTGATCCGAAAGAGAGCAATCTTTATCAACCGAGACACGCCTCTCCCCACTATGCGCGTCGTCGCGGTAGTACGTGAGTAGACTCGCGGGCAGGACTACACGCCATTCTCGTGTGGTTTCCTTCGATAAGCGACGACTCCATGAACACCCATGACACAGGACATCCCCGAGAACTACGAGCCCGAGCGGATCGAATCCGAGTGGGACACCTACTGGCTCGAGGAGTCAGTATACGCCTATGAGGACACCGGTGCGACCGATTACGTCATCGACACGCCACCGCCCTATCCGACCGGTAACCTCCACATCGGCAACGCCCTGGGCTGGTGTTACATGGACTTTCTGGCCCGCTATCGACGGATGCAGGGCGACGACGTCTTGTTTCCGCAGGGCTGGGACTGTCACGGGCTCCCGACCGAAGTGAAAGTCGAGGAGAACCACGACATCCACCGGACTGACGTCCCACGCGAGGAGTTCCGCCAGATGTGTGTCGATCACACCGACGACCAGATCGACGCGATGCGGACCCAGATGCGACAGCTGGGCTTCTCCCAGGACTGGGAACACGAGTACCGAACGATGGACGACGAGTACTGGGGGAAGACACAGCGCTCGTTCGTCGAGATGGCCAACGAGGAGTACGTCTACCGGGACGAACACCCGGTCAACTGGTGTCCGCGGTGCCAGACCGCGATCGCGGATGCGGAGGTCGAAACCGAGGATCGCGAGGGGACCCTCTATACCATCACCTTCCCCGGTGTGGAAAACGACGATATCGAGATCGCGACGACCCGGCCGGAACTGCTCCCCGCCACGGGCGCAGTGGCCGTCCATCCGGACGACGACCGGTTCGACGGTCGGGTCGGGGACCGCTTTGAAGTGCCACCACTCGGGCAGGAAATCGAACTGCTCGCCGACGAAGAAGTCGACCCTGACTTCGGGACCGGTGCCGTGATGATCTCCACCTTCGGGGACAAACAGGACGTTGACTGGTGGGCCGAATACGACCTCGACCTCCGGGCCGTGTTGACCGAAGACGGCCACCTCAACGAGATGGCCGGGGAATACGAAGGGCTCAGCATCGACGAAGCCAAGGAAGCCATCCCGACGGACCTGGAGGAGAGCGGGTTGCTGGTCGACACCGAACCCGTCGAGCAGTCAGTCGGGGTCTGTTGGCGCTGTGATACCCCGATCGAGATCCTCTCGAAGGACCAGTGGTTCGTGGAAGTCCGCCAGGACGAGATCCTCGAGAAGGCCCAGGAGGTCGACTGGATCCCCGAGCACATGTACGCCCGGCTGGAGGAGTGGACCGAGGGGATGAGTTGGGATTGGGTCATCTCCCGCCAGCGGGTCTTCGCGACGCCGATCCCCGCCTGGCAGTGTGATTCCTGTGGTCACTGGGAGATCGCCGGCCTCGACGAGCTGCCGGTCGAACCAACCGACGCGGATCCCGCGGTCGAGGCGTGTCCCCAGTGTGGGGCAAACGAGTGGACCGGCGAAACCGACGTGATGGACACCTGGATGGACTCCTCCATCTCCGCGATGCACGTGGCCGGCTGGCCGGACGATGAGTTCCAGCCAGTCGCCCTTCGCGAGCAGGGCCACGACATCATTCGGACCTGGGCCTTCTATACCCTCCTGCGCACGGCCGCACTCGAGGACGAGAAACCGTGGGACACCGCACTGATCAACGGCATGGTCTTTGGCCCGGACGGCAACAAGATGTCCAAATCACGGGGCAACGTCGTGTCCCCGAACGAGGTCCTCGAGGAGGAGAGTGCCGACGCCTTCCGGCAGGCGATGGCCGTCGGTGGGCAGCCGGGGGCCGACGTCCAGTTCCAGTGGAAGGAGGTAACCGCTGCCTCCCGCTTTGTAACCAAGCTCTGGAACGTGTTCCGCTTTGCGAGCAGCCACCTCGACGAAGACACGCCGGCTGTCGATGCGCCGGCCTACCGGGACACCGATCAGTGGATCCTGGACCGGCTGGGAACGGTGGCCGACGAGATCGAGACGGCGATGGACGAAAACCGGTTCGACCGAGCGGTTCGAACCCTCCGGGAGTTCGTCTGGGAAGATCTTGCAGATGACTACCTCGAATTGGTCAAGGGCCGGCTCTACAACGGGCGCCCCGGCGAGCGGGACGCAGCCCGCAAAGCCCTCTACGAGGTGCTCTCGGCGACGGTGCGGATGCTGGCGCCTGTCAGTCCTTTCATCGCCGAAGAGATCTGGCATCACCTGCCCGGGACCGAGGGAAGTGTCCATCGCGAGGACTGGCCGACGATCGAATCGCCGGATGGGGACGCGACGATCGGCGAAGATATCGCCGAAGCCGCCCGCCGGATTCGCGCGTGGAAATCCGACCAGGGGATCGCGCTCAATGAAGACCTCGAACGGGTCACGCTTTACTTCGACGAGGAACCGGAACACGGTGTCGACACCTACGATCTGAGCGAGACCGTTGTGGCCCCAATTCGGACGTCGATCGGGCGCCCCGACCTCGAGGAGGTCGCCACCGGCGTCGATCCCGACGAGGCACAGATCGGGCCGACCTACCGGGACCAGGCCGGCGCCGTGATGGCCGCCCTGGAAGCCGCCGACCCGGACGAGATCAAAGCCCAACTCGATTCGGGCGGGCCCGTCGAGGTCTCCGTCGATAATTCCACTGTCGAAATCGAACCGGCAATGGTGTCGGTGCCGACGGAGTACCGGACCGAAGCCGGGGAGGAAGTCGCCGTCCTCGAAGCCTCCTTTGGCACGATCGTCGTCGTCCCGAACTAGTGCAAGCCGACTTTTGCGAGGAGCCACTCGCGTTGATCACGCGTCGTCTGGACCAGGGTGACCCCACCGAGGACGAGCACTGCGCCGGCGACCGTCCGGAGGGCGAGTGTTTCCTCGAGGATCGTCACGCCGAGGATGACCGTTGCGACCGGTTCGGCCGTGCCGAGGATGCTCGCGTGGGTGGCCTCGATGCGCTCGAGTCCCTCGTAGAGCAAGAGAAGCGGGATGCCGGTCCCGAGGACACCGATGCCGAGGATGATCCCCAGGTGGGCAGTCGACCGGGGGAGATGGAAGCCCTGCATCCCCCACCGGACCCCCACCGTGAGCGCGGTTACGACCAGCACGTGGGCGGTGAGGTGTGTCGGGTCGGTATCGGCCGTGAGGATTCGGCCGGCGACGTTGTAAATCCCGTAGCCGGCGGCGGCCGCCGTCACGAGGATGACCCCCAGTATCGACACCTGACTGAGGTCGATGCCGATCACCATGATCACCCCGGCAAGCGCAAGGCCCAGCGCCGACAGTGACGCGGCGGAGAGCTGTTCGTCGAGGATCGGGACCGAGAGCCCGAACACGAAGATCGGGTAGGTGTAGAAGACGATCGCGGTGAGACTCGCGGTCATGTAGGAGAGGCCGCGGAAATACGCGAGGGTCAGGATACCGTAGAGCACGCCCAGAAACACCGTGGCATACAGCGGTCGCCCCGAAAGGATAGCGAGGTCGTCGCGTGCCACCAACACCCCCCAGACGATCAGCGCCCCGAGGGAAAACCGGAAGAACAGCAACGTCGGTCGGGACAACCCGGTCGCCTCGGCGAATTTGCCGAAAATCGCCAGCGTCCCCAATCCGGTCGCCGCGGCCAGGACCATCAATCCGCCGACAGTCACGTCACGCATGTGTCACCGTTCCAGCGCCCCCGTCTTAGCCTTCTCGTTCGCCTAGTGGGAGTAATCGACGTAGGTGGCCCCGCGCATCTCCTCCAGGAGGTTGATCGCGGCGTTGGCGCCTTCCCCGACGGACGAAGCAACTTGTCGGTTGCCGCCGATACAGTCACCCGCCGCATAGACCTTGTCCATGCCGGCCTTGAGCTCCTCGTCGACGGCGATGTAGTTCTCGTCGGTGGGGAGCCCGAGCATCTCGGCGAGGTCCTGTCCACCCGCCTGGCCGACTGCGATGAACAGTCCGTCAAGTGAGATCTCCGTGCCGTCGTCGAAGACGGCGCGTTCGAGTTCGCCGTCGCCTTCGATCCGATCTATCGGGTCCTCGACGACCGGGATGTCCTCCCGGTCCAGGCGTTCGACGAGCTGGTCGTCCATCGCGAGTTCGTCGCCGTTCGTATAGAGGGTCACGTCCTCGGTGTAATCGAGCAGGAGCAGCGCCTCCTTGGCGGCGTAATTCTCCGCCCCGACGACGCCGACGGTCTGATCCTGGAAGAAAAAGGCGTCACATTCCACACAGTGGGAGACCCCTTGATTCTCGTATTCCTCAATGTTCCCGATGCCGGGAGTCTTGTACGATCCGCCGGTGGCGATGATCAGGCCTTCGGCCGTGTACTCGCCGCTTTCGGTCTCGACGCTGTACCGCATACCTTCCTGGCCGACTCTGATGACTTCCTCCGGGCGGAATTCGGCGCCGAACCGCTCGGCGTGTTCGTGCCCGAGTTCGACCAGTTCCGGCCCCGTTGTCCCCTCCGGGAAGCCGTAGTAGTTGTCGATCGTTTCGACGTCGCGGGTCGTCCCGCCGCCCTTGTCGAAGACCAGCGTCTCCTGATCCGCGCGAGCGGTGTAGATCGCGGCACTCGCGCCGGCGGGGCCACCGCCAATAATGATGACGTCTGCCATGTACGAAGTATTCAATACTGGGGCGTTTTGTATCTGGCGATGAAGGGTAGAATGCGGTAAAACGGAGTTTGAGGGCTTCAATTCCGAGTTTGGGAGTGAGAGCCAAAGGTTGGGAAAAGCGGTACTGTGCACAGTTTGCAAATTCGGCACCGAGACCGCGTGAGGATCAAACCGGTGTTGAACCCTCCAACGCGGTTTTTACTTCGAGGACCCCAGTCAGGCTATGAACAGACGGCGGTTTCTCACGGGAATTGGCGCCGCGTCGGGGGCGCTCCTCGCAGGATGTGCCGGTCCGGGCAAACCGACCACCCTCGAGAATCCGGACGTTTCGGGGGATGGACCCGAAACCCATCTCACCTACCGAGACGACGACGGTCGAATCGCGACGACGTCAGTCCAGTACGGGCCGGTCCGAACGGGTGGGCTGGTCCGACTCCATGTGTCCATCTGGCATCGGGACGGAACGACCGTGACCGACCTCGCAGTCACCCTCCGGAATCGCGAGCCGACAGCGGTCAGGCCGACGGTGTACGTCGGCGGGTTTTCGGGCGAGTTTCCCCCGATCGAGTACCGGATCGACGAGGAAACAGAGTCGACAACTCGACGTGCCGGACCTGCGGCCGGTCGGCGAGGGCACGATCACACTCGAACTGTACGTGCAGCCGTTCGGTGAGTCCCCCCATCCACTTACCGTCGACGTTGCCTATGGCCTCGAGGGCGGTTTCCTCCAGACCTACGAGGTCGATGGAACGGCCGAACTCTCGATTCCAGCGCCTGAATCTGGCGGATGATAGCGAACAGACGGGTCCTTCGCCCTGAAACACAGACGGGGCCTTCGCCTCGATACCCAGCCGGCCCGTCGCCCCGAAAAGCCTCGGGGCCTTCGCCCCGGAACGGCGTCCCGTGCTCCCGCGAGACCGTTCCGGGCCACGCATCAGTACATGAGCGGGGCTGGCCCGGTCCACCGACAAAAACCTCGGGCAGGCAGTCCGGAGACAATGCCGTCGCTGAGGAAACGTGAGATGGGTTGCGGATCGTAAGCCCCCTTCTGTTTTCCCGACATTCGGCTGAGCGTCCACGGACCCGGCCGGACTACCTTTGCCGTGGACTTGCACCGGCGAGGGATGGCCGTTCCATCGATGCGTCGCCGTCGACCCTCGGTGGGTTAGCTTGCCACCGCTTCCCCGGAAACCCGGGTGGCGGTCGCGTCGCGCACCTCATCGGTCGGGCGACGCCGTGTCGTTGCTGTTCCAGGGCCCGACGGTCTCCCGCCCCGGGCGTGTGCCCGATCGCCTGTCCGGCGGTGGGGGGACTTTCCTCATGTCCACGAGGGACACGGGGGTCGGGCGTCCGCTACCCATCGTCGATAGACGATTCGGGCCCCTAAGCCGTTCGGTCGACCGGGATGGGAACAGTTTTGGTTGTGTTGACCGGATCGTGCGAAAAATTGTAACTCCGAGACGGTTCTAACAAGATTCAAATAAACTGCTAAACGTTACATTATACAAGATGAATCCGGAAGGACGATCGCTCCGGAGCGGATCCGCCCGCGAGCCGGGACAGTCGGTTAGCCGGAGACGATTTCTGGCCGGGATCGGCGCCGGCGCGATCGGTGGGCTGGCCGGCTGTCTCGGGGGCAAAACGGACGTTTCGATCCTCTCGGCTGGCAGCCTCGCGACCCTCTTCGAATCCACGGTCGGGCCGGCCTTCGAAACCGACACCGAGTACGGCTATCGTGGAGAGTTTCACGGCTCGAACGCCGTCATGCGGATGGTTCTCGACGAGCAAAAGCAACCGGACGTGATCGTGAGCGCGGACGCCTCGCTCCTTCGCAGCCGACTCCCCGATTCGATCGCCTCGTGGGACGTCGTCTTCGCGTCGAACGCGCTCGTGATCGCCTACGGCCCGGACACCGAGGTCGGGCGCCGGCTCGAAAACGGCGAGCCGTGGTACGAGGTCCTTCGGTCGGCCGATGCGGAAATTGCCCGCTCGGATCCGGATCTCGATCCGCTCGGCTACCGGGCCGTCCAGCTGTTCGAGTTGAGCGAGGACTACTACGGGATCGACGGCCTCGCCGCCGATTTGCGCTCGAATCTCGTCGTCGACCCCGACGAACCCCACCTCCTCGCCGGCATCGAGACGGGGAACCGGGCGGCCGCGCTGGTCTATCGGAACATGGCCGTCGATCACGACCTGCCAGCCATCGAGTTACCAGACGAGTTGAACTTCTCGAATCCCGTGCACGCGGATCGATACGCCCAGGCGACCTACACGCTCGAGGACGGAACAACGGTCGAAGGCCGACCGGTCCTCTATAACGTGACCGTCCCCGAGACGGCACGGAACCCGGATGCGGGTCGGGCATTCGTCAGGTTCCTGCTCTCGAATCCCAGTCTGCTCCGGGACAACGGGCTGGTCGTCAAGGACGCCTTCCCGCTCCCGAACGGGCCGGTTCCAACGGAGGTGCTGCCATGAGCTACGCCGAGTCGGTCAGGCGAATCTCCCGGGGCGAGTACGGCGTCGGCGGGCGAATGCTCCACGAGAACGGCGTCTTCGCGCTCCTCGGGGCGGTGCTTTTCGTCTACCTCCTGTACCCCTTCGTCTCGTTTTTCTCCTGGGGCGAAGGGCTCAGCCTCGCGGCGTTCTTCGAGCCGGGGGTCCTCAGTGCTGTCAAATACTCGTTGCTCTCCGCGCCTGTCTCCACGGCCATCGCGACCGTCTTCGGCGTCCCGCTTGCTTACGTGCTGGCCCGGACGACGTTCCCGGGGAAGGTCGTGGTCGACGCGTTGGTCGTCCTGCCACTCGTGATGCCGCCGGTCGTCGGTGGGGTGATGCTGCTCACCGGTTTCGGCCAGTTCACCCCACTGGGCGCCGCCGCGGCGTCACTCGGCCTTCCACTCACGGATAGCTACCTCGGTATCATCCTGGCCCAGACGTTCGTCGCCTCCCCCTTCGTCGTGATCACGGCCCGGTCGGGCTTTGCGTCCGTCGACCGGGAGATCGAACAGGCGGCCAGAAGTCTGGGCAAGGGGCCGATCGAGACGTTTCGGCTCGTCTCCCTGCCACTGGCCCGTGGAAGCATCCTCGCCGGGGTCGTCCTCACCTTCGCGCGGGCGATGGGCGAGTTCGGCGCCACGATGATGACCGCCTACCACCCGACGACGATGCCCACCCAGATCTGGGTCACCTTCATCACGGACGGGATCGCCGCGACCGGCCCGCTCGTGATCGTATTGCTCACGCTGGGCTTTCTCGTCGTGCTCGCCCTCCAACTCGCCGGGAAACGGCTCACCTTTGGGTCGCGATGACCCTCGAACTCGACCGGCTGGAACGGCAGTACGACGATTTCACGCTCGGGCCCCTGGATCTCACCATCGAGCCGGGGGTCACGGCCGTGCTCGGCCCCTCGGGGAGCGGGAAGTCAACGCTGCTCTCCCTCGTCGCGGGCTTCGAATCCCCTGATGCCGGGCGCGTGTTCGTCGACGGCCGTCGGATCGACACCCGCCCCCCGGAAGACCGGTCGGTAGGCATGGTGTTCCAGAACTACGCGCTTTTCCCCCATCTCTCCGTCCGGGAGAACCTGGCCTTCGGCGCAGCCGACGTGGCGGCCATGACGGAAACAGCCGAGTTACTGGAGATCGACCACCTCCTCGACCGCGATCCCGGGACCCTCTCGGGGGGCGAGGCCCAGCGAGTGGGACTCGCCCGCGCCCTGGTCTCCGAGCCGTCAGTCCTCCTCCTCGACGAGCCGCTCTCGAGTCTCGACGCCCCGATCCGGCGACGTCTCAGGCTCGAACTCCGGGACGTGCTCGCGGACCTCGGGATTCCAGTGGTCTACGTGACCCATGACCAGGCAGAGGCCGCGATCGTCGGGGACCGCCTCGCACTCCTCGACGATGGCGACCTCGTTCGCGAGGGACCAACTGACGACGTCTTCGAGCAGCCGGAACACGCCTTCGTCGCCGAGTTCCTCGGCATCGAGAACCTCTATCCGGCGACGGTCGTCCAGGCCAACGGGCACGGAACCGTTCTCGAAATGGGCACGACGACAATCGAGGCCGCCGGGGACCCGCCGGCATCACCGGTCACCGTGGCGATTCACCCCGAAGCCATCGACCTCGAGCGGCCGGACGAAACCCCCGACGAGGACCGGAACGCGATACCCTGCACGGTGTCCCGGATCCGCACCCGGCACACCGGGGCGACCGTCGTGCTCGAAGGAGAGGGCATCGACCGACTCACGGCGTCTGTCGACAAGCGCGTCGCTGCCGGCTTCGACGTCGGGGATGCGGTTCGGGCCACGATCGCCCCGGAAGACGTCCACCTCACTCGACAGGATCGCTGAACGGGTCTACGCGCTCGACGTCCCGAGCGGCCCGGTCGGTCGCCGCATCGAGATCGAACTGCCGGGTGACACGCCCGTCCTCGATCACGGGTTCGAGAAGCGCCGTCGCGCCAGAGGGACCCACGCGATCGACGAGAGCGACGTGATGGCCCCCGTCTTGAGTCCGGTAGACCTGCTTTTTGCCCGAGAGTTTGCCGCGCTTTGCCGCCGGTTCCCCCTCGACCTCGACGATATCCAGGGCGAAGTTCACGGGGTCGGCATTACTCACGTAGCCACCGACACCGAAGCCGTCGACGTGGTCGCGGAGGCGCCGGAGGTCCGCCGGGGCCAGGCCGCCGCTGACGAAAATGTCGACGTGGTCCTGCCCGCGGGCATCGAGTTCCCAACGCGTTTCCCGCACGATGCGCTCGAAATCCCCGCGACGCGAGGCGGTGGTGTCCAGCCGAACGCTGTCCAGATCGTCGCCGAGGGTGTCGACGGCCCGGAGAACCTCGTCGACTTCGTCGGAATAGGTGTCACAGAGGGCAACCCGCGGGGCCGACTCCGGCACGGCCTCGTCGTAGGCTTGCCAGGCGGCCTCCTGGTTGCCCCGGCCGAAGCAGATCAAAAGCGCGTGGGGCATCGTTCCGCTTGCCTCCCGGTCTATGAGTTCGCCGGCGGCTACATGCGAGAACCCATCGAGCCCACCGATCAGTGCGGACCGTTCGACGACGCCGGCGATCGAGGGGTGGACGTGCCGGGCGCCGAAACTCAGCACCGAGGTATCTCCCGCGGCCTCAGCTACCTCCACAGCGTTGGTGGCGATCCCGCTCGCGTGGGAGAGAAAGCCCAGGAGAGACGTCTCGAAGCGGGCGAAGTCGAGGTAGTTCCCTTCGATCCGCATGACTGGCCCGCCGTCGAAAAGGGTCCCCTCGGGAAGTGCCCAGACGTCGACCGGGTGGCCTTCGAGGAGCGTTACGGCATCTTTGACCCCGGCGAGCAGTTCGAACTCGCCGTCGGGGAACTGGTCGGCGGTGACCTCCGCCACCACGTGGGGGTTCCTGTCGGCTGCCTCGAGGGTCTCGACGGTGCGGTCGAAGTAGGCGTCAGTCGCGTCGCCGGAGGCGATTTTCCCCGGCGGGATGATGTCGAAGTCAGTCATCCGAGCCGCCTCCCAAGGGTGTGCATAGTAGTGGTACCACGCCCCGGGCGAAAAACCCTGCTCTCCGAACCCGAAATCGGGCACTCGAACCTACCGCACGGTCGTCACGGGAACGGGAGATCGACGACAGACCCGATCAGCCACGTTACCGACCAGCAGCCGGTCCGAGAGGCTGCCCCCGTGGGCGCCCACTACCACCGTATCGTAATCAGCGGCCTTGTTCAAAATCGCCCGTGAGGGGTGGCCCATCTCGATTTTCGTCTCGATCTCCCGGTCGAACTCGGCTGCGATCTCGGTGGCGGCCTCGACGACCGGACTGGCGATCTCTTTGGCCGTCGATTCGGGATCGTCGGACAGTGCGATGCTCATGGCCTTCCCCAGCATCGGGGACGGTTCCCCGACGATGTGCAGGACGGTTACCGACGCCTCAGGATAGGAATCGAGTGCGAACCGAAGCGCCTCTTCGGCCATTTCGGAGTTGTCCATCGGCACGAGGACGCGAGAGATCATGGACTGACTACGGCAGCGTTGGCTAAAACACCGGTGGCTCGCTCCCGATCGGAAGGAG
>CAZVCA010000053.1:0-10745 GCA_964626045.1 uncultured Halobacteriales archaeon
AATCTCGGACTAAGCATTGGAGTTCGACGACGAACGGGCAATCTCGGACTAAGCATTGGAGTTCGACGACGAACGGGCAATCTCGGACTAAGCAGTGGAATCCGACGACGAATCGGCCCGAGGAACGACCAGTTTCACCACGGTGCCCGTCGGATCGTTTTCCTCGAACCGAAGGCGGCCCCCGGATTCCTCGATGATCCAGTAGACGAACCACAGCCCCAGGCCGCTCGTGTGTTGGAGGGCCGTCTCCTCGCCGTTTTGGAGGGGTTTGATTTCGTCGTCCGGAATCCCCGGCCCGTCGTCGGCGACCGTGACCGTGACGTTTTCCCGGGTCGATTCGGCCGCGACCGTCACTGTCGGTTCCGCCCGGTGATTGTGAACGATCGCGTTCGAAAGGAGATTTGCAACGGCATCGCTGAAACCTGGCGCCACCTGTGCGTGGAGCGGCCCGTGTACGTCCGTCCTGATCGTCGCGTTCGGATACGTTCCTCGCAGTGTCGAGACGTTTGACTGCACGACCGCGGACAGATCGACAACCTCGCGGGTTGCCCCCGCCTCGTCGTGCAATCGCTCGATCTGCTGGGCCGTCTCGGCGATATCGTGTAACCGATCCGCTTCGTCGACGACCGTGTCCAGTGGTGCCGTCGAGCCGGTCGGCGATTCCCGGGCCATCTCCGCGTTCCCCTTGATGACGTTGACTGCAGAGCGGATGTCGTGCCGGAGAATCCGGTTCACGACCGAGAGCCGTTGTTCGAGATGGTGGCGATCGGTCACGTCCCGAGCGACAGCAAGGATGGCCTCCTCGCCCCGATACGTGATCGTCACCGCATTCACCGAGACGTCGATATGCTCCCCATCAGCAGTCACGTGTGTCGAATCGAAGGTGACCGGCTCCCCCGAAGCTGCCTGTTCGATTCGGTCCTCGATGGCTGATTTGTGGTCTGGGGCGACGATATCCCGAGGGGACATCGTCCGTAACGCCGCAGCTGAATAGCCAAGCGCCTCGGTGGCCGTCTCGTTGACTTTCAGGAAATTGCCATCGAGGTCGTGAATGAACACCGCGTCGGGAATCGTGTTGAAAAGCGCCTCGAACTCGTCAGAACGGCGCTGGGCCTCGTTTCGCTCCCGCGCTGCCTTCCGTTCGGCGTCCTCGAGGAGGAACATCATCACGCCGAGGCCGGTCGTAAAGGAAAGGACTGCTCCAAACGCGTATCCGTAGGGCGCGATACTCTCGATGGGGCGAACAACCGGATAGTTGAACTTGTGGAGTCCCCAGATCAAAAGCGAACCGACGATCAACGGAGTGCTCGAGTACGCGCCTTTACTGAGATATTGATAGAAAAGGTACGCAGTCACCACCTGGACGAGTCCGAACGCCACGTACAGTGGCGTGTAGGTGAGCAAAAAGCCGAACTCCAAGCCTACCGCAAGGACAGTCCACCCGGACAAAAGCGCCCAGAGCCCCCAGGCTTCACGAGTATACGGTCGGTCGCCGTCACCCAATCGCACGACGGCCAAGAAGATCAAAATCGCACTCGTCGCGACCGCGACGTTTGTGGTGATCGTCAGAAGCGGTCCCCGCCCGAAGAGGGTCCCGAACGTGTCGAAACCGAATCTGAGCGAATAAAACGTCCACCCGAGGATCCAGTATATCGAAAAGTCACTCGGAAACCGCCGGTGGGCCAAGACGAAGGCGCCAAGTAAGAGTGAGGCCCCGACGAATGCTGCTAATTGCGTTTCGAGGAGCATGTGATTGGAATGGGTGTGACCGTGGGCTCAAGACCGGCCAGGGATCTGTGTATGATACACGAAGGTCGGAGTTAAAAACCCCATCTCAAGCGTCAACGGTTTGATTAGTCCTGATACGGCGCGCACACGCGTTCGATCCCCTCGGAGAAAGAGATCGATGGGACCCACCCGGTCGCCTCGCGGATCCGGGAGGCGTCAGCGAGCGTGTCGTGGACGTACACGTCCTCGGGAATCGGGTTCTCGACGTATTCGGGTTCGACGTCGGTCCCGAGTTCGTCGTTGAGCATCTCGACGACCGTTTCGAAGGAGTACTGGGTTTCGGTCCCGACGTTGTAGACCCCGGAGAGGTCGTGTTCGGCGGCCTGGATCGTCGCATCGACCACGTCCTCGACGTGCGTGAAATCCCGAGTCTGAGTGCCGTCGCCGTAGATGACCGGGGAGTCCCCGTTCGCGATGTCGTCGGCGAACTGGGCGATGATGTTCGCGAACTCGCCTTTGTGCCCTTCCGCGCCGCCGGCCATCCCCTGGTAGACGGAGAAATAGCGCAACCCGGCGACCGAGAGATCGTCGTAATAGTTGTCGTAATATTCCGCATAGCGTTCCCTGGCCATTTTCGAGGCTTCATAGCCCGTGCGAGCCTCGACGTCCATCGTTTCCGGGGACGGTTCGGTGCGGTCGCCGTAGATCGAGGACGTCGTCGCGTAGACGACCGTCTCCCCACCATCCTCGACGAACTGCTCGACGGTGTTCACGAAGCCTTCCACGTTGACCCGGGCGCCGCGCTGGGGGTCGTCCTCGTGCATTTGCATCGAGGAGAGGGCCGCGAGGTGAAAGAGCACGTCCACGTCAGTCGGCAGATCGTCCTCGAGCACACTTAGCTCGCGGAAATCAACGTCGTCCACGAGGTTTTCCTCGGTGCCGAGGAAGAGATCATCGACGACGATGACCTCGTTATCGACGGCGAGGGCGTTCGCGAGGTTGGAGCCGATGAATCCGGCCCCACCGGTGACGAGTACCTGTTTGTCCTGCATGGTCGATTGATCACAGGAGCGGGGATTAAGCCTCCCGGTTTGCGTTCAAGGGGCGGGCTCGCCGGGGGTTTTATGAAAGGATGCGAACAATCACCGAGTAATGTCCTCGATCGAACTGACCGCGAGTCAGAAAACGATCCTCCGGGCGCTCGTCGACCTCTACACCACGGAGGAATCCGCGGTCAAAGGGGAAACGATCGCCGAGGAGGTAGACCGAAACCCCGGAACGATCCGGAACCAGATGCAGAGTCTGAAGGCCCTCCAGTTGGTCGAAGGTGTCCCAGGTCCCAAAGGCGGGTATCGACCGACGACGAACGCCTTCGAGGCCCTCGAAATCGAACAGATCGATTCGCCGGCGGTCGTTCCAGTCACCCGCAACGGCGAGCCCGTCGAAGACGTCAACGTCCAGAACATCGATTTGACGACGGTGTTCAACCCCGATCTCTGTCGCGCCGAAATCGAGGTACGGGGCTCAATCAGGGACTTCCACGAGGGTGATACGGTCGCTGTCGGTCCCACACCCATTTCCAAACTCCGCGTCGATGGCACCGTCGACGCGAAAGACGAGGCCAACAACGTCGTCATCCTCAAGATCGGCGAAATGGTGGCGCCTGCCGAAGATCCGGCCCACTGACCCCGTTCACGTGGGGCAGGAGTACTTCTCCGAGTGCGCCCAGGTTTTAGTATGCCCAACTTTCGCCGAGAATCGATCATCGAAGCGCCACTCGAGGACGTGTGGGCGTTTCATTCGACCATCGACGGACTGACCCGTCTCACGCCTGCGATGGCAGGGCTCCGAATCGACGACCTTCGGGTCCCCGATGGCGGTGACACACTCGTCGAAGGGACGGAGATGGATCTCTCGGCCGGCCCGATTCCGGGCGGCCCCCGACAGTCGTTCACGGCCGTTATCGTACAACGATACGAGAAAGAGGAGGAGGCGGCGTTCGTCGACGAAATGCGGGATGGGCCGATGAAGACGTGGCGCCACACCCATCGATTCGTCCAGACAGCAGAGGAAACCCGGCTGATCGACGATATTACCTACGAAACCGGCCGCGGGGCCCCGATCGATCGCCTCTTTCGGGTGGGGCTGCGAGCCGCTTTCTGGGACCGACATCGAAGAACCCGCGAGATGCTCGGGGGAACCTAAGCTTATATGCCGACTTGCCGAACGGTGGGGTATGACGGATGTCACCATCGTCGGCGGCGGCCCCGCCGGGCTCGGAGCGGCACTGTACACGGCGAAAAACGGCCTGGACACGTTGGTTTTCGATACTGACGGGACCTGGATGCACAAGGCCCACCTGTTCAACTATCTCGGTGTCGAAAGCGTGGACGGCTCCGAGTTCATGGAGCGATCCCGCGAGCAGGTCGAGGGGTTCGGCGCCGAGATCAAAACCGAGGCGGTAACCGGCGCCGCGGATTTCGATGATCACTTCCTGGTCGAAACCGACGATGACACCTACGAAAGCGACTATCTCGTGCTCGCGACGGGGACCGACCGCTCGCTCGCCAAGGATCTCGACTGTGCGTTTACTGACCGGGCGGTCGTCGACGTCGACGTCACGATGGAAACGAGCGTCGAGGGTGTCTATGCCACCGGTGCGATGGGTCGCGTCGAGGAGTGGCAGGCCCAGATCGCCGCCGGGGACGGTGTGGCTGCCGCACTCAACATCCTGTCAGATGTCAAAGGGGAGAAGTTCCACGACTTCGATACGCCCGAGGACGCCTGATCAGGCGTCCGGATAGGACTGCTGGCGATCGATCGCCACCACGTCTTCGACCAGGTCGCTCCGGTGGACGACCAGATCAGTCGTCGTGAGGATACCCACCGGCTCACCCTCTTCGGTCACCACCAGCTTCTTGATACCGTATTCTTGCATCCGGTCGATCGCCGCCTCCGGATCGGCGTCGGGACTGATCGTCACGAGGTTCGGACTCATCGCTCGTGATACGGGAATGTCACCGAAGGGGCGGCCAGTCCCGGAACCGGCGGCCAGGACATCGGTTTCGGTAATAATGCCTTTCACGGCGGACGCGTCAGTCACGAGAACGCTGCCGACGCGGTTCCCGAGCATCTCGTCGACAGCTTCCTCGAGTGTTTTCCCGAGTGAAACGGTCACGAGGTCGGTGGACATGAGGTCGGCGACTGCCATACTACACGATTCGAATGAAGCGACTTCAAGGCTTGTGCTCATCCGTTTCTCGAATCCGCTCGATAACCCCATTAAGGGAGTTGACCTGCCCATCGGGCCGATCCAGGTGCACGAATTCCATGCCCGTTCGCTGGGCGAAAAGTGCGTCTGAGCGCGTATCACCCACGTACACTGACGGTTCGATTGGGACCTCCCTGGTGAGTCGATCGTACATATCAGTCGCCGGTTTCATCCGGTCGACCGCGTCGCGGGTCGGGCCTCGTCCGATCCCGCTTTCGACGACCGACCCGAGGGCCGCTTCCTCGATGAAGGTCTCGACGACGGTCTGGGGCGAGTTCGAGACGATCGAAACAACTGTGTCATCTGGTAGCGTTTCAAGCATCCGGATGTCATCGAAGGGCCCGATGGAGCCATGCCGAATGGCCCGTTCTTTCTCACGAACGTACAGGTCGTGTCTGACGGGCCAAAGTTTCGCCGGGGAAACCCCCAGTTCGGCCGCCGCCTCGTCGAAGTCTCGGAGATTCGGCGGATAGAGCAACTCGCGGTTAGCCGCTGTTTGCGCCAGTTCGAACCTCTCTAGGGTCTCGTCGAGTGCGCGATCGAGCCAGGACAGATCCGTTTTTGAATCCAGGAGAACGCCGTCCATGTCGAAGACGACGTGCATGGTTCAAAACGAGGAGGCAGACGATTTGAGGGTGCCGGTTTTCGCCCTAGTACCCTTCGGCGCTATCGACCGGCCCAGCAAAGCTGTTGTAAAGGATTGCAAAGTAAAGCAACACCAGCGGCAGGAAGATGGCGAGCACGACCGTCATCATCTTGAGTTGCAGCTCGGAGACGGCTGCCTCGTAGATGGTGAGACCCGTCACCGGATAGATAACTGGGAAGAACAACACTGCGACGAGCGAGATCAGTCCGAACAGCTGGATGCCGGAGACGATGAAGGCCGGCCGGTAGCTGCCTTCCTGGATGAGCCAGAGGTAGGCGATGCCGAGGACAGCCGTCAGGCCCACGAGTCCCAGCACGAACGGGTGGGTGACTTTCGTCGCCATCCCGTCGACGACGAGGTAGAGGTAGCTTACACAGACCACCGCGAGGACGACATACGCCACCTGCGCGATCTGGGCGTATCTGGTGATCGTGTCGTCGAGGCCCGCTTTCGTTTTCATCCCGAGGAAGCCGGCTCCCTCAGCAGTCGTCAGCGCCACGAGAGCCAATCCGACGACGGTACCCGGGAGGGTGAACGAGCTCGTCGTCCCGACGAGCCAGTTGCCGGCGAACATGCCCAGGAAAAACGGGGCAAGCGTGCTCCCGAGAACGAACGTGATACTCCAGGCACGCCGCCAGCCCGGATCGTCCCGCTGCTCGAGGAACTCAGGGGACACCCCCCTGATGATCAGGGCGCCGAGTATCGCGAACATCAGTAGATAGTAGCCGCTGAAAAGGCCCCCATAAACGTCGGGGAAGACAGCGAAGAGTGCACCGCCAAAGACGACGAGCCATACTTCAGCCCCATCCCAGAGCGGCGCAAGCGCGGTGAGAATCCGCTCCCGGGTCTCGTGATCGTCGCTGAGGCCGTAGAGGATGCCCATCCCGAAGTTCGTCCCGTCGAGCCAGAGGAACATGGCGAGGGTCAGAAACAGCGCCACGAACCACAACTCGACAAGCGGGAGCCCGAGCCACGTCGGGCCCGAGGCAAGTGGCATCATTCCGGCGTCACCTCCGTGTCACCGGTTGGGTCTTTGGGGCCGCGGATGATCAGCCGACGAACCAGGTACGCCCAAACGACAAAGAGGAGCGTATACCCGGCGACGAATCCGAGCAACGTGAGCAGCGCTTCGCCCCCGGTCAGGTTCTGCGAGACGCCGTCCGCGACGGTCAAGACCTCCTGGATCGCCCACGGTTGTCGGCCCACTTCGGTCACCATCCAGCCGAACTCGATGGCCAAGACCCCAAGTGGGATCGAATACATCAACCCCTTTTGGAGGTATGTGTCATCGAGCAGCCGATCCTGGTACCAGCGATAGCCAGCCCAGAGACCAAGGAGGATGAACCACATGCCGAGTCCGACCATGGCCCGGAACGACCAGAAGACCACAGCGACGGGCGGTTCACCCTCGACACCCTGCAGACTCTCCATGTCGTCCAGGCCTTGGATGGTCGCGCCAGGATCACCCCCGCTTGCCAGGATCGACGCCACGTTCGGGAGGCCGACTGCGAAGAGATCCCGGGCGCTTGGGTCAGTGAAGCCTTCGAGGCTCGTCGGAATCGCGAAGAGGTATTCATCGACGCCGGACTCGGTCTCGTAGACGGCCTCCATCGCCGCGAACTTCTGGGGCTGAGTCTCGTAGACGTGGCGACCGTACGCGTCCCCTTGGACCGCCATGAAGGGCGCGGTAAGCAGCATGCCGACGATCGCCAGCTTGAGACTCGTCATCCAGAACTGACGACGTTGATCAGTCGTCGTAAGTTTGTACATGGCGATACCGCCCATGAACAGGGCAGCCGCGAGGACCGACGAGGCCTGCATGTGGGTAAACATGTAGAAGAATCGCGGATTGAAGTACGCCGCAATCGGATCGACGATCACCGCGACTTCCTGTCCTGCACGCATCCCCATCTCGTAGCCGCGGGGCAAGTGCATCCAGGAGTTCGCGATCAGGATCCAGACGGCCGAGAGCCACGACCCAAGGGCCACGAGGAAGGCTGAAAGGAAATACAGGCGCCTGCTCACGCGTTCCTTCCCAAAGAGCAGGATACCGAGGAACGTCGATTCGAGCATGAACGCCATGAGGCCCTCGGTCGCCAGTGGCCCACCGAAAATGCCACCGACCGCCGAGGCATAGGCCGCGAAATTCGTGCCGAACTCGAACTCGAGTACGATGCCGGTCACAGTGCCGACGACGAAGGTGAGCGCGAAGATTTTCACCCAGAACCGTCGTAGCGACACCCACGGTTCGCCCGCCCCGCGCATCTCCTTCCAGGCGAAATACACCAGGAAGGGGGCCAAACCCATCGAAATGGCGGGGAAAATGATGTGTACAGCCGTCGTCAGCGCAAACTGAAGACGGCTCGCGATTACGGGATCTATCATGTGTTAGCTTCGTTTTCCGATGCAGGTAACCGTTGTCACGTCTGGCACATAGTGGCTTCGCAACTGCCAGTTGTTTGCCGGACGATTCATGTGAGGCTCTGTGCTCACCCATTATAATTACCCGGGGTCGTTGCCGCGTCTCGAAAACAAATGCCCGACAACCTGGGGGTCTCGGTAGTCGGTGACCGCGAGTCCCAATGATGCTGCGATTGTAAAACACGCCCGTTTCCCGAAAAATGAAGGGAGCATTTCGAAGCGACCCTCGTAAATGAGGGCGAGCCGTTGGAGCCAGAATCGCGCCGGACCGGAATCAATACGAGAACTGGACGGGCGCGACGGGAATCGAACCCGCGATCTAGAGGTTAGGAACCTCTCGCCGTCTCCACTTGGCCACGCGCCCCAGATGGAGTTATGTGGGACGGGGAAAAACCGTTACTCTTCGTTCGTCTCGGCGGCGGATTCGCTCTCAGTTTCCGAATCCGGGCTACTGATTTCGCTGTCGGAGGTATCCGGACCCTCGCGAACTTCTTCGAGTTCCTGTTCGATCTCCTCGCGGCCGCGCTGGAATTCACCCATTGCCTGCCCGGTCGAGCGAGCGAGTTTGGGAATCTTGTTCGCGCCGAACAGGAGGACGGCGATTAACAGAATGATCGCCAGTTCCATCCCCCCTGCCGGTAGGCCAAACGCGGGTAACACCTCGAATGTCATTACCAGTTCCTAACCTAGTAGCGATTATAGGCTTTATGCTCCATACTTCGATTCCGGCCCATCTTCCCGGACCCTTTTGGCGAGGAGCGCGAAACGAATCTATGACCGAATCGAACGCGTCCATGACCGAATCGAACGGCGGGCAGGCGTACGACCCGGAAGCGGCCCATCCGTTCCCGGATGAACGCCTCAATACCCTTCTCGATGTCATCGAATCGGACGAGGAGATCCAGGCGTATTTGCAGGCCCAGAACGTGAACCCGGTGACGAGAAAGGGGTACAACGATCACGGCCCCAAACACGTCGAAATCGTCCGGAACCGAGCACTCAGACTCTACAGTCTTCTCAAACAGGCGGAGGTCCCGTTCAACGGGGCCACGGATCAGAACCTCGACCCCGCGGACGAGCCGGTTATCATCGCGCTCGCGGCGACGTTACACGACATCGGCCACGTGGTCCATCGGGACAACCACACCTGGTACTCCATCATCTTGGCCGCGGACGTGCTCGACCGATTGCTCGAGCCACACTATACGGTGGCCGAACAGGTGACAATGAAGGGTGAAATCCTCCACGCGATCCTGTGCCATCATGCGGCCGAACAACCCTTAACCACGGAAGCCGGCGTCATCCGGATCGCGGACGCCCTGGACATGGAACGCGGGCGCTCCCGGATCCCGTACGAGAAAGGCGGACGAGGCATCAACACGCTCTCGAGTCAGGCGATCGACCGTGTCGAACTACTCCCTGGGGAGGAGAAACCAGTCCTCGTCGAGATTACCATGCGGAACGCGGCCGGCGTCTATCAGGTCGATGACCTCCTCAAGGACAAACTCCGCGGTTCGGGCCTCGAATCGCAGGTACGGATCGTCGCGGTGAATGCGGTCGGCGCGGACGATCAACTGGTCGATCGTATCGAACTCTGATCAATCGAGAAACGGCGTCAGCGAGGTAGCCGCCTCATCCGCGGACGCGGAGACCGATAGCGCACAAACACCCTGGACGTCGTGGCGCGAGCCCCAGGTCCGCATCGAGGACTCGTCGGCCGGGTCCACGACAACTGGCTCCGGATCCGTCGGCAATCCGTCGACGCCGAGAAACCCTTCGGCGAGCATCGCGACAAAACGACCCAATGAACGGCTGTAAAGGTGCTTCTCGATCGTTTCCTGGGTGATCGGCCCTTCGATTGCGACGATACTCCGGCCGGGTATGACTCGGGTGCGTTCGTCACTGACGAGAAACACGTAGGCCGCGGCCGTCTCATCGAGAAGGGATTTCACGTGGCGTCTGAGCGTGGCCTGCCCCTCCTGGGACCGGTCGGTCTGGAGTTGGGCTTCATGGACGACGCTTGCGACGACGACGTTCGTCGCGGCGTAGGTCGGGAGATCGATGCTGACGGCCAGTCCCACGTCGACGATTTCGCGCTCGCCTGTCGCTTCGGAATTGGCGAGTCGGACACTACGGCCGTCGAATGCGACGCGTTCGGGGTCCCGGTTTGCCGTTTCGCGTGCCAGTTGCCGGATGAGTTCAGTCCCGGCACGAGAATTGAGCGAGCCCGATTCGGCCCCCAGGCCACCGTGATGAGCGGCCGTGACGTCGGCAGCCGCTGCGACGGATCGGCTGGCCTCGGTGGCCGCCTCGCCGAGATCGTGGACGAACCGGTAGGCCCGCATACCTCCGTCCTCGGGCGGCATCGCTATTAACCTGGGGGAAGCGGGCAACCGAATACCCGTCGACAGGAAGCTGATCATCGAGGACGCCTCATTAGTATCCAATCACCCCAATTTACGACACCATCTCACGGTTCGAGGTCAAAGTCCCTCGGCGGCGAGAGCGAACATATCGCCATTTGGTCAACCGCTAGCGGTTTTTTCCCCACGTTTTTGCGAGCAGCGAGGGATCGGAGATCCCTCGGGCCGCACGAACGGCGGCTTTGCCGCCGTGAGTGGAGGCTGCTCTGCAGCCCCGCGTAAAAAGTGGGAGTGCGCCGGCCGGGATTTGAACCCG
>CAZVCA010000054.1:0-10382 GCA_964626045.1 uncultured Halobacteriales archaeon
TCTCCAGCGTCTCGAAGGCGGTCCGGGCCTCGTCTGCGGTGGTCGCGCCGGCGACGAGGTGCGTCTCGTCGCCGACCCGCGCGATCAGGTTCTCTAAGGGGATGATCGACCAGTCTTCGCCGACGACGACCGTGAACGCGGCGTCCGCGGCCGCCGCCTCCGCGAAGCGCTCGTACTCGGTGCCGAGCACGCGGACGTACGCGCCCTGCGCGCGGTCGTCCCGACGCCGAACGGTCGTGAGGTCGGCGGAGCCGGAGAGGTCGTCCGGAAGCGCGATCGTGCCGTCGCCCTCGCCGTCCTTGCCGACGAAGTACGCGTCGGCCTCCGCGTCGCCGTCGGCGTCGTCTATCACGTCGGCTTCGGCGCGGAACGCCGCCACGTTCACGTCGCCGAGCTCCCGGACGCGCCCGACGTCCTGCTCGTCGACAAGCACCCAGTCCGCCCCGGCCTCGATGGCGGCCGTGACCCGTCGCTTGCGCGTCTCCCAGTCGCCCACCGCGCCGTCAGCCTTGACCCAGACCGTGCGTGACATGACCGGCACCTCACGGCGCGCCGGCTTGAAGACTGCGAAAGGGACGGACGGCCCGCCCGTGGCGCGGGTCACGGGCGGTGTTCAGGTACGCCGGCTCCGCGCGGAGGCGAACAGCCGCACCACTCGATCGGGATACCCCGACGGACACGTTCGTGCGGTCCCGACTCCCGTGAACTGCCCCGTTACGACACGTCGGCCGATTCGAGACTCTCGATCAGTTGGTCGTGGAGCAGGCCGTTGCTCGCGAGCAGCGGCGTTCGCGCCGTTTTGTCGGTCTCAAGCACGAGTTCGTAATCCGTACCGTGCTGGTCTGTCGCCCGTCCGCCGACCTCACGGAGGACACAGAGTCCGGCCGCGACGTCCCACGGCTGAGTGTCGTACTCCCACAGTGCGTCGGCGCTTCCGGCAGCGACATACGCGAGATGGAGGGCTGCGCTCCCGAGCCGTCGAACACCCTGCGTCTCCTGATAGAACGCTTGGAGGAACCCACCGTCGGGATCGTACCCCGAGAGGAGCATACTCTCGTCGAGTCGGTCCCGGGTCGTCGTCTCGATCGGGTTTCCGTTCTGGTACGCACCGCCCCCGGCAACGGCGTGGAACATCTCGTCCGTCTCCGGCGCGTATATCACGCCGACGATCGGGACGCCGTCCTCGAGCAAGGCGATCGAAATCGAGTAGTTCGGGTTGCCGTGAGCGAAGTTACCGGTGCCGTCGAGCGGGTCGATCAGCCACGCGTAGCCGTCGGTCGGCCTGATGTCGTCGTTTTCCTCGGACTGCACCGCGTGGTTGGGGAACTCGCTGTTGATCGCCGTCCGGATGATGTCGTTGGCCTGGTAGTCGGCTTCGGTGACAATGTCCGATTTGTCGGTCTTGTACTCGACGTTCTCGACTTGGCCGTGGAGCTCGCGAAGCGGCTCGCCGGCCGACTCGGCGGCCTCCCTCGCGACCCGTGCCGCCGCGGCCCGGAAGTTTGCTGGCTCGTCGGGGGCCGCGTCGGCCAGGGAAGACCGCGGTCCGTCGTCGTCGACCGCCCGGAGCCCCCAGTCGAGTTTGTCGACCAGTGCGGTGATGAACGGGTCGTCGTACGACGTTCTGACGGCCTGTGCGGGTTGGTCCGCCCCGGTCACGTTGACAACGGTCCCCGCCTCAAGCCGCCGGAACTCCCGTCCGCCGTCGATGTCGATGTCAAAGTCGTCGTCGAGGACGATCCGCACGTCGGCGTCGGAGCTCACGACGATGGGGTCAACGGCGGCGCTTATCGTCTCGTGTGGAACGATCTGTAGGGTTCGGTTGTCTTTGGGGTAGTGTATCGGTCCGTGGTTCGAGTACGCTCGCCCGGTGCTACCGGTCGGCGTGCTGATGATGAGGCCGCTTCCGAAGTATCGTCCGATGTACTCATCGTCGACGAACACGTGGAGCGACCCGACCTTCGTGCCGTATCGCTCCTCCGGCGGGTGTTTGCGGAGGAATACCTCGTTGATGCCCGTCGTATCGATATCGTCGGAAACGACTTCGTACTGCTGTCTGGCGTTGATCGACGCTCGCCCCCTGAACGTCTCTGTCAAAGCGTTCTCGACGTCCGTCTGATTCACGCGGGCGAGAAACGCCAGCGTGCCGGAGTTGATCCCCAACAGGGGGATCCGGTACGGCGTAAATGCACGAGTCCCCTCGAGGAACGTGCCGTCGCCACCGACGGTAACTCCCAGTGTCGTCCGAGTGCGGTCGACGTGCTCGTCGGTGATCGGCGTTCCGACGTCGAGTGTCGTGACACCGATGTCGTGTGTGTTTGCCCACGAGGTGACTCTGTCGACCATATCGTCGCTATCGGGGGCCGCCAGCACGATGATCTCCTCCAACGTCGAAAGTCGCCGTCCGTGCATTAGGTACCGGAAACTACTACAGCAGCGTACAGTATAAATATGTGGTTCACGCAAAGGTCACATTTACAACACTCCGGGGGAGCTCGGTTTGAAAGCGTACCGCCTCGCTGTGCGAATCGTGTCCGAACACCGTCGGGTCGCCGACGGCAAGACACTTACCGGGAAGGCCGGATCGTACGTCTCACACCGGATGACGACCCCTCCCGAGCGACCGTCCGGCGCGGACGCCCCTCGGACCGCGGACGACGCTTGCGACGGTCCGGGTTCGGACCGAGACTCGCCGTCCGAGTCGACCCGGGCGACGCGCCGCGGGCGGATCGCGCCGTTCCTCGGGATCGACCCGCGGGCGCTCGGCGCGTTCCGGATCGGGCTGGGCCTCGTCCTCCTCGCCGAACTGCTCGTCTACCGGCTGCCAGCAGTCGTCCCCTTTTATACCGATAGCGGCGTCCTCCCGCGCGAGACGCTCGCGGCGACGTATCCCACCCTCGAGGCCGTCTCGCTTCACGCGCTGTCCGGAGCCGCGTGGTTCCAGACGACGCTGGTGCTCGTCGGGGTCGCGCTCGCCGGCCTCCTGCTCGTCGGACACCGGACGCGGCTCGCGCTCGGCGGGTCGGCGCTCCTGCTCGCGTCGCTGTACGCCCGGAACCCGTACGCCCTCAACGGCGGGAGCACGGTCCTCGTCGCGTTTCTGGCGCTGTCGCTGTCGCTCCCGCTCGACGCGCGATGGTCGCTCGCGGCGCTTCGGGGGGTCCCCGGTCGTCGCGACGTCGAGCGCCGCGTCTGCTCGGTCGGGACCGCGGTCGTCCTCCTGGCGTTCGTCTCGATCTACGCGGCGAACGCGCTCACGAAGTACCAGAGCGACGCGTGGATGGCCGGCACCGCGGTGGCCCGCATCTACCGGATCGAGGAGTTCGTGGTCGGGCTCGGCCCGGTTATCGCGGAGTGGACCGCGGTCCTCACGGCGGTCAACTGGGTCTGGATCGCGCTTTTGACCGCCTCCCCGCTGCTCGTCCTCTCGGTCGGCCGGCTCCGGGCCGGGCTGGCGCTCGCGTGTCTCGGCGCGCACCTGAGCATGGCCGCGACGATGCGGCTCGGCACGTTCCCGTTCGTCATGGCCGCGATCCTCTGTCTGTACCTCCCGCCGCGCGTCTGGGACGCCGTCGAGTCCGTCGTCGGTCCGCCCGCCGACGCGGTCGCGTCGACCCTCTCGGAGGCGGTCGCCGACGGTCCGGACGCGGGCGGTCGCGCCGGGTCGGTGACGTCTCTCGTCGGGCCGAGGGGCCGCCGGGCGGTGCGCGTGACGCGGGCGGTCCTGCTCGTCGCCGCGCTCGCCGCACTCGTCGGGTGGCAGGCCGCGGGCGTCGGGCTCGTCGACGCGCCGGGAGGCGGAGGCGACGGCGGGCTGACCGAGGTGAGCTGGTCGTTTTTCGCGCCGGAGCCGCCGGACTCGTCGAGCTGGTACGTCGTCCGGGCCGAACTCGCGTCCGGCGACGCGATCGACGCCGTCGACGGCGAGCCGGTCGACTTCGAGCCGCCGCCCGACGCGGCCGACCGGTACCCCACGACGGTCTGGCACCAGTACGGCCACCGGCTCCGCTACGCCGACGAACGCCGATACGAGGCGGCCGCGCGGTACTTCTGTGGCCGGCTCGACGGCGACGTCGACTCCGTGACCGTCGTGCGCGTCGCACAGCCGATCGATGCGCACGGTCCGGTCGGCGACCCGACGACGCGGGAGCGAGGCTCGGCGACGTGTTGAACGGAGTCGACGGGACCGTCGGTCCGGGGATCACAGCGGTGGCGTGACGTGTCGGTCGCGGACAGCAGCCGTGTCCCGAAGGAGTCGCGAGCGGGGAGATCACCACCGACGGTGCCCGGTCGCCCATACGCAGTAGGCGAGGAAACCCACGAGTTCAGTCGTGGGAGAGCGTCGCCTCAGACGCCTCTTGTGACACGACGTACTGTAGTGCCGACCGGATGTGATAATTTTTCTCTACGGGGTCCGATTCGTCTAACGCCTCTCTGAGATGCTCTTTGAACATGGGTTCTGACATCCGACTTCCTCGGATCTGGGCTCCATGTGAGCGACTCGTGCTATCGGGCATAGTTATCCACCGGTTAACGCCGAATCGGCGTCGTTTTGATTTATATATGGACGAATTAATCGGTGAGACGGCGTCGGAGGGTCAGCGGTTTGAAGACGAGATCGACTTACCACCGGCACGTCACCGGTAACGGACACGACCTCCTCTGTCGCCGTCCCAGTGAGCCGGATCGTTCGATTTTCGATCGCGTCTCGTCCGGTCAGTGCCCGCACCCGTTGAACAGGGTACTTGTCTCGTTTCAGCAACTTCGAGCGTATCGAGCGTCTCACGCAATCGCTCAACACGTCTCGGACTGGTTGCGGAGCGTTTCGGTTGCGCTCTCCGGTGAAACCGCACGAAACTGCCGAGGGCACGAACACTGAACTCCGACCAGCTTCTGGGTCTCAACACCCCGCATTGCGTCGTACACTCGGGTCCGGGGGTTTCTCGTCTGCCTCACTGGATACCCACTCCGACAAGGTCTTACGTGATAAACCGTAGGTACAGTAGAGAGCTATCATCCGCATCTGACTATTTAAAACGATGCCACAGTCAACACAGCACAACGAACTACTGGGTTCGGAATATGCGTAGTGACGAGCCAGATTACCGGTCAGACGACGATCTTGACCGGTACCGGTATTCTCGCTCCCCCGAGGAGAATCTGAGCTCCGTAGTCACCCAGGGAATCATCGACATACTCGAATGTGACATTGAGGAACTCCCCCCGCTATCAGAGACGCTGGACGTTGACGCGTTGGACGCGCTGTTCGTTTCCCGACAGGCCGACGTCCGTCTCGAGTTCGACTACAGCGGCTGCCACGTGACCGTCGAAGGAGGGACGGAGGTGTGTATCTCTCCGCCCGAAGAGTGAAACGGAAAGCTCGGTCCGAGTCGGTCTTTCGGAAGACAGGACGCTCACGTTCGAGTCGTCGTTCGCGTGCGGCTGGGAACTAACGACGGACTCTCATGAAGGCAATGCTGATTACTGCTACGGTGGCGACGACCCCTATCACCGCCGACACGACGTTCCCGCCGACAGTCCAGACGAAGGCAGTAGCGGACACCGCTACGAGAAGTGCGGTCTCCGTGCGATGGTAGAACGGCGTCGCGGACGCCGAGCTGGACTCGACTTGGCGACAGTGATCGAGGACGGTTAAAAACTCGTCCGCCTCGGCCGTCAGTTCGACGGTACCGCGGTCGCGGTCGTATGACACGGCACCCGCCTCGTCTAGCGCCGACAGGTGAGACTGGTACAGGGAGACGTACACCCGTTTGCGCTGTTTGGAGTTGACCTCGCGCTGAGAGATGTCGTTCTCGATGGCGGCGATGTGTTCGGCCAACTCTCCGATCGTTGCCGACTCTTCGCTCTCGAGGTACCTGAGAACCCACCTGCGGCGCTTGTTCCGTAGGGTTCCGAAGACCACGTCGAGCCGCGGGGGCTCCGGACCAGTTAGTTCATCCTTCGGCTCGGGCTGCGGCCGCTGTTGCGCAGTTTCTTCTGTTTTCCCAGTCATAACCGCTCATTTACCCGCACACACGCATCGTGATATTCCCGGCCGTGATCCCGCGGCCACGGCCGCAGCTGTACGGATACGCTCGGAATCGACGCTTTCCGTTGTGTTCCCCACCATCACACTAAATCGCTCCGTACGAACGTATATATTATAGTAGTATTCACACCAACTGTCTTTTTGATTATTCGAACAACAGATTCCCTGACTTTATTATCAAACACAATATTTTTTCGAGGGTCGGAGTAAATATTATTAATAACGGCTGTTTTATGTAAAGAATTTATAACACTATATCGAACTAACACGCCGCGTTTGGTGATGAGATGTGGCTCGTGGACACATCCTTGACGGCTGATCGTCGCCTCGTGAGTCGCGCAGCGATCTCCGCACCCGCCCGAGGGCGGAGCGAAAGGCGGGCACGCGGCATACATGGATTATACCGTCAGACGCACTCGCAGACGAACTCGATCTGACCGACGAACTCACCCACTACACGTACCGCGGAGCCGGCTGGAGGCGAGACTGACCTCCTCCGATGGCCGAAGCCGTGGGTTTTGGCCTCGCAAATCCTATGATAACGGTATCCGGTGTTCCGTGTGCGACCCTGCCGAGGAGTTAATGCCCCGTTTACCGCCGCTGCGGGGCGAAATGAAGCCATTGTAATGTGGGTATGTGCACACGGATAGAGTAACATGTCAAACGCGGCACCGACGTGGTGGGGACAATCCGAGACGCGCATCGGCAACACCGATAACCGCTTTCGGATCACGCGGGGCGCGGCTACCACCGGGGGCGGGGACACGTGAGCGACGCCGGTGACGGCCGACGGCTCTCGCGTCGTAACCTCCTCTTAGGGATGGGAACCGTGGGGGTCATCGGCTCCGGCGGTTCCGAGACGGTCGCCGTGATCAACGACGACGATCGTTTCGAATCGGTCTTTTCGGCCGGCTCACTCGACCTGTTGGTGTCCTGGGACGACAACAGCACGGAAGTCGACCTCGGAACGCTTCAGGAACCCGGTGCGACGTATCAACGACGCGTTTCCGTCGCCACACCCGACGGTGCGAATCCCGCGTACGTCTGGTTCCGTACGAACTGTCCCCGATGTACCGAGATCGAGCAGAGCGTTCTCGTCTCGTTCGAAATAGAGACCGGGACCGATACGGAGTTGCTCTTCGACGGGACGCTCCGCGAGGCACGTGCGTTCTTCGGAGCTGGCCGTCGACTCGACGAAGTGCTCCGGCCCGGCCAACCGTGGGAGATCGTCGTCACGTGGGAACTCGCGGAGGCGGTCAACGACGAGACCGTCGTCGATTTTGGATTTGATTTCCACGCGATTCAGGCCCGACACGTTACCAATCCCGAACGTGTCGCCCCCGACTGGAGGTGTAACGGTGGGTGTCCCTCCGGGGAGTCGAAAGTCAGTTGGGTTGCGTTCGGCGGCACCGATGCGGTCGACACGGCGGAACTGGAGTTCTCGCTGGCGGACGGCGGTACGACGCTGATGTACGACCTGGGGAACGCGTCGGAGTCGGTCAACGCCATCGCGCTCAACTACGGGACCGCCCTTGACGTCTTCGACGCCGTCCAATCTGACGGGAGCCTCACTGCCGGTACCGGCGAGACGTACCAACAGCAGAGTTCGGCGTTCCCTGACGCCGAGCCTACACGGAGTAATGACGCCCCCTTCCCGGAATACTGCTGGACGTACAAATACGAGATCGACGCGGCGAGCGGCGAAATCACGAGCCGTTGCCACCGATGACAGACACCACACTTGGAGACCGTTTCCGGTCGTTCAGGCGCACGGAGATGTTACACCGGCTTGGAATACTGCTCCTCATCGCGGTCGTTCTCCCGTTCGTGGTATTCGCCGTTCCGCAGGTCGTCGGGGCCGACCAGAGTTACGTCGTTTTGAGCGGTAGCATGGAGCCCACGATGGGGCCTGGTGACGTGGTACTCGTAGACGACGTGCCGGCCTCGCAGGTCGAAACGGGCGACGTGATTACGTTCGGTGGAGGCGCAGCGACGCCCCCGACGACCCACCGGGTGGTCGACATACAGGAATCGAACGGGGAACGCGTCTTCTTCACAAAGGGGGACGGTAATGAGAACGTCGACGCTGCGCCCACGGCTGCGTCCGACGTGCGAGGAAAGGTGCTGGAACTGCCGTTCACGCCCCCTTTCACCGGGCACTCTCTGGTCGTCATCCCTCTCATTGGCTACGTCATCCAGTTTGCGGGGACAACTACCGGGTTCGTCGTTCTGGTTGGCATCCCGATGTTCCTGCTCGGTGGCTCGGAGTTGCTGACGTTCGTCCGGGCTGTCCGTGACGGCGAGAGTGAATCGGCCGAACCGGACGGGAACGGCTCATCACTCGGGGAAGACGAGAGCGGGGCGACCGCTGACGTGACTGCCGACGAGGCCGCCGACGGCGGGGACGGGGTCGTCATCACAAGGAATGGCATCGTTATCGCGGTCGCGGGGTTGGCCGCTCTCGCAGCCGCTAGTGGCTATCGAGCCTACCTAAGTAGGACTCCACTGGCCGCGTCGATCGCGGTCGGATCGACGATGGCATGTCTGCTCGTACTCGCTCTCCTCCTGCTGGACGGTGAAGACGAGTCGACGCAGTCGGGACAACGGTCGACGCAGTCGTCGGATCTGACTGAACTGCCCCAGATCGACGGAGACCGTGCTACCAGCACGACAGTACCCGATCACACCGTCGTGGGGAGTTTACCGTCGACACTCCGAAACTGGCCGGAAGTCCGGCTACAATCGGTCTCGGATCTGTTCGAGGCGGCCGCTCGCAACGGAACATGTGTAATCTGGGATCTCGAAAGCGATCAGTACTACTTCTTCCAGAACGGGATCGCGTACTCGACCCCGTCGCCGTCCTCGGGACAGCCAGATCGGAGCACCGCGGGTGATGCTCCGGTCCCCGCCACCGGCACGGATCGACGGACCCCGACAGTCTCGATGGACGGATTGGATTTGAGCGCGGCCGGGACCGGCGGCGTGTCCGTCTGGAACGCTGACGGCCCACCTGCGGGGATGGACTTACACTCCGAGGAGGAAGAAAGATGACGCGTAGTGACGCCGGACCGTCGCTCGACACGACTGTCGTCACGGTCTGTATCGCGGTGATTCTCCTCACGTCAGCCGTCGGGGGTGTGTTCGTCCCGTCGTTAGGAGGGGGGCCAACGGCCGACGACACGACCGTCTCACTCCTGTCAGACCGAGAGACGGTGAACGCGACCCTGACCGCGGGACAGTCCACCGAGCAGACCCGGATCGAAACCCGGACCCGCGACTGCGGGGACGGGTGTACGGAACTCGTTATGGAACTCCCGGCGGCTCTGGCCGAGAACGCGAATTCAAGCCACCTGACGATCGGGCACCGGACCGACGGGAACTGGGAGCTGCTCAACACGACCGCAGTCACCGACGCCAACGGAACCGTGGTCCTGACGGCTCCTGTCGCCGGGTTCAGCCCGTTCGGGGTGTTCGATCTGAACGGGACCGAAAACGGTACGCAGGTCGTCACTAACGACACCGCACTCACCGTGGTCGAGGTTCCGGGGCCGAACGGGAGTTCGCCGACCGAACCGACCGGCGCGGGTGCTGTCGGCAACGAGACGGCGAACAACGCGACCGACGAGACGAACAATGTGACCGCGTCGAACTCGACAGTCGACGAGCGCGGGCGGTCTAACGGGTCGTCGGAGAATGCCTCGAACGCCACCGATGGCACGGAGAGCCCGTCCGACGGGGACTCCAACGCGACCGCCTCCGAATCGGGGTCGGACGCCGCAGGGGATTCCGACGACGCCGACGCGGACGACTCCAACGACACCGGGTCGTCCACCTCGGAAGACGACACGGATTCAGAGGGGTCTGCCGACAGTTCCTCTGATGACACCAACTCCGACGAATCCGGTGACGACGGCTCGTCGGACGCAGACGACGCTCCCGCGTCCGGTGCTGACGAGGATAGTCGCTCGGATGGCTCCGACACTACCGACTCTGACGACTCCTCGACGGACGATTCGGACGACTCCACGACGGACGACTCGGACGATTCGGACGATTCGAACGATTCGGACGACTCTTCGACGGACGACTCAGACGACTCCTCGACGGACGACTCAGACGACTCCTCGACGGACAACTCGGACGACTCGGATGACTCCTCGACGGACAACTCGGACGACTCGGATGACTCCTCGACGGACAACTCGGACGACTCCTCGACGGACGACTCCTCGACGGACGATTCGGACGACTCGGACAACTCGGACGACTCCAGTAACGCCGATGGCACGGACGAAGGCGATTCGGAGAACGCTGACGGCTCCGATTCGTCTGG
>CAZVCA010000055.1:0-9830 GCA_964626045.1 uncultured Halobacteriales archaeon
AAAGGAGGCCGAGGCGGCTAGAGTTCTTTTTTGCCACAATTCGACTTTAAGATATTGAGTTCCACAAGTTTAAATTTGATCGGTATTTGCCTTTCGGTATAGTGAATATCAAAAACTCTCAGTTGAGACCTGATCGGGAATTTTCGGACGTTCGTTTGAAGTATTATCTGGTTTGGCTTTCCGGTTTTGAACCGAAGGCGCTGGCTGGTTTTGTCATAAATTACAAAAATTCGGAAATTTCGAGGCACGTTTAACCATGAATGATGAAAAAAGAGTTTCAGCAAGAGCAAGACGGGCTCCCACGTACCCCCTCGCTCTGATTGTAGACAGCAGCCGGAGCTCCCACGCTCCGGCGAATGGTTCTCTGGCGTACCTACCGCTCGAGCTTGGGAGCTCGAGCTGCTGGGGAGAAGTTATATTTCAGTTCGCTTTGATCAGATTTAAGAGGGATTTCAAGTGGTGAAAGAAATGAGAATAAATTACAAAAATTCGGAAAGTTCGAGGTACGTTTAACCATGGATGATGAAAACAAGAGCCCGTATTACGATAAATTACAGAGACTTCTAAAAATTATAAGCCTCATTGAAAACAAGAACGGGCTCAATCGGGAAAAACTGACAAAGCTCTGCGGGAACGTTTCCAGGAAAACAATAAGCAGGGACATTAAAACTTTGCGGGAACTGGGCTACGAAATAGTTTTCGATAGAAACTCAGGCTATCAATTCCTGGATAAAGAATTTATCCGGATTAGTCGCAACTTTACCAGTCTGGAAGCCCTGATTTTAATCCTCTCTTTAAGGGCAAACGAAGGGTTACCCGAGGAATTCCGGATTCAGTTAGAAAGCAAGCTCTTAAGTATTTTTCCCAGCTCGGTAAAGCGTAATCTAGATGAAATGATCGAGACGTCAGGTTTGAGTTTAAACAAAGATGGCAAAGCAGTTGCAATGGAGACGCTCAAAAAGATAGAGAAAGCAGTAGAGGCTAACAGAAAAATAAAATTCAGCTACACAGCCGCCGATTCTCCTGACGAAAGCAAATCGCATAAAGTAGTACCTTACGCTCTGGTCTGGCGTCGAGACAGAAACTACCTGATCGGGGACCTGGAATATCGAGACTATTCTCCGATTAACTACAGGTTGGACAGGATACGTAATATTAAACTCCTGTCCGAATTCGGTGAGGTCCCGGATGACTTCTCCCTGGAAGATTATTTGGATAGCTCCTGGCGCATGTTCGGTGGAGAAAAGCAATTTGTTAAAATCAAGTTCGACAGGGAGGCAAAGCACGTTTTTGAAAACAGGTTGGGCGAAAAACTTGAAGACAATCTGGAGAAAGAGAATGGTGAGTTCATTTACTCGGGTTACGTTCGTGGCCTGGAAGGGTTAAAAACCGACTTGCTCGGTTTAGGGGCTCATACTGAAGTGTTAGAACCCGACAATTTGAGGGAAGCAGTAATCGATCAGGCGAGAAGATTATTGGAGAGCTACTCGGATTGAACGGAGGTTTTCAATTGGTATGACATACTGGTGTCCCCGGTAAATTTATAATGAAAATCGAGGCTTAAGTTATGCCAAAACTAATCAAGTTTACCTGTAAACCGGAAAAAGATTTTCCAGTTCCGTACAGCGACGGTTATTCGCTTTACTCTGCCCTTTTAAACCAGATGAGTAACAATAGTCCGAAAAAAGCGGACAGAGTTCATGATTCCGGCTTTTCTTCCATAAGTGTCAGTGGCTTAAATGGACCCTTTAGTGGGTCGAAAAGAGATAACTACAAAAAGCTTTCCGATGAGAAGGAATACAAATTTAAGGTGGGCGTTACTGCCCCCGAAGAAAAGGAGGTTTTTCAGGCTTTGATTGGGCCAATGGTTCTGGAAGACGAACCCATTAAGTTGAGTAAGGGGGAGTTGAATATAAAAGAGGTGAAGAGCCATTCTCGCTCATTTAATGAGCTGGTCAACAATAGTGGTAAAGACCTATCTCAAGGAGTCGATTCCGTAAAGTTTGAGTTTACTTCACCCGCTTGCATTCAATACGCGAACTCTTCCGTAACTGAGATGTTTCCACATAGAATAGAGGTTTTTAACTCTATTGCTGGCAAGTGGAACCAGGTTTGCCCCGAGGGTATGGAGGTCGAAACTCAAAAGGACGAGTTCGGCAGGTATCTGATAGAAAAACCCGTCCCGGAAAGCTATCAAACCCATAGCGTTTTGGTCAACCGGGTTTACGACGAGAACAAAGGCCACAGACGGCCCATTTTTCGCCAGGGTTTCACCGGGAAGTGTGCTTATAGTTTTTCTGGTCAGGAAGATGCGGGCTTCAGGGAAAAGGTCGTTACTCTGGCCAGGTTCAGCGAATATTCAGGTGTTGGTAGCGCGGTGGCGCGGGGTTGTGGGAGTGTTAAAGTTCTCTTGAGGTGATTTATATCTCCAATATTGCAAGAGAGATACAGGCTGGTTTTTTCAACACGGAACCTTATGTACCGCAGAAGATTATTGAAAATGCCGGAAAATACGACGGCAAATATGCAACTAACGTTTCGTTAGCGTCTCACATCATTAATGCCACTCTTGTTGGTGCAAATTGCTATGCTTACGACAAATTCATTCAATATGAAGAGGAGGTAGATGATGAAGAACTAAGGGTGCTCTTCTCCGCCCTCGCTCTTCACGACGTAAACAAGTATGTCAATGAAAAATATGGCTGGAATAAAGAAGGTAACGACGAAGAGGTTCTGGAAAAGTATTTTGAGGATGACGATTTTGGAATAGAGGATTTCCTTCGAGGGGGCGACTATTTTGACGATCTGCTTTATTTGATCCAGAGAACCGAAGTTAAGGAAGATTCCACCAGTTCTCGTGGGGTAAGTACTAAATTTAGACACTTAGCTCCTTACTGTAGAAGAGGAGATGCTGTCGCCTCAAAGATCACAAAAGAAGGTATTCATAGTGGGGCGGAATATCTAAAACGGCAATACTCGGCACTCGAGGGTAGCCACGTCCACCTTCTTGAATTTACGGCCATTGAGCAACCGATCCTGAACGAGCTTTTATTAAGTTCAGTCAAAGCTTTCATCGCAGGGGAAGCAAAAGATGTTGACTCAAACGGCGTAATCATCGGTAGTACCAGCGAGGCAATATTGTATCTCGGAGAAAAAATTGAAAGTAATACCCTAAAAGAGAAGACTGAGACCATTCTCGGTGAGACTATACCTAAAAGATATAACTTTTCCTGCAAGCTAAGCTGGAACACCTTTGATTACGATATACTTTCAGAAATTAGTATTCCCTATGAGGAGAAAAAAGCTATCATTGCTGAAGAATTTGAGGAGCTTTTGAAAAAGGGTCCAGCTGGCGTTGAAGCTTTCGAACACGTACCCAATGAATTCAGGGAATACTTACCTTCTCTAGGACAGGCCATTTATCAAAACAGGCAAAGGGAATTTGAAGATTCGGAAGTTCAAAAAGAATTCGATCAAATATTGGATGAGCAGGGTCCGCAAAAATTAAAAATTCATTTTATAGCTCACTTGCTGGAGACTTATCCCAGACATAAAGAATTTTTGGAGACAATTAAAAAGAAAATCGAACCTAAGCTCCAGGATAACCTTGAACCGGAGTCCGATGCGTTGAAATCTGCAGTAAATAGGTTTTTTGGTAAAAACACGGACGATAGAGTTACCTCAAAAAAGAGTATGTGTTTTCTTTGTGGCCGGGAAGCGGAAAAAGGTTATCAAAAGGGGCATGAGGCCTTTTATCGCACACAATCCTACTCAAGGCGTGTTAAACCGCACGATAAGTACAAAAATATCTGCGAAGTTTGCAATCTCGAATACGCACTGTTGGCAGATACCTGTCGAAGAAATGATATTAATCTTCGGAATGACGTAGAGGTGGTTTATTTTTACTACGACGATTTTGTCGGTGATCTCCGCCTTTATGATGAGCTAGCCAGTCCCGTGATACAGGGCGAAACAACCGTTATGGATGAACCTAACCCTTCTGTTGGACTTTTTTCTCCTCAGTATCACATTCAACCGTTTTACGTAATCGACAGAAACCATCGCCTTAACATGGTTAGAGAAACTTTCAAAACCATTAAAAAAAGCGGGATGAAGGCAATAATTGGCAAACCTTTTTCTCGTTTCGATGCATCGAAGCACATATTCGAGGACGAAGAATCGATACGACAGGAGGAAATCCTCGACATAAGTGAGCTGGAAAGGTATGAAAGTCTTGAACGCCCTATAAATTTATTTGACCTCATGGCTACAGTGGGAGCAGAGGCGGACCTTAATAAGAGTTTTTTAGAGCTGGACCGTGATGAGTTTCATTCTATAGCGGATTTTGTAGTGAAAAATCATGATAGCAATCAACCTTTGCGAAATACAAGCAAGTTCAAAAAAGCGGCCCAATATATCCAGAAATACCAGGGTGATGAGCTGATGAATATGAAAGAGGTGGCAGCGAGCGGTATTAATTTGTTCGGTAAGCAGTACGACAGTAAGTATAAGAAAACAAAAATCTTCCGAGAATGCCTTGACTCTTTCCTCAGTGGTATGAGCCAGGGTATGAAGAACAACGTTTTGATCGAACACGTCGCCGGGCAAGTTTATGATGCTGCTAAAAGAGAAGAATACGCCGGGCACGTTGAGTACGAGGATACAATGGAGTTTGTAAAATCAGTTCAAAGCTATTTGAAGGAAAACGATCTTTACGATTTAAAGAGAATGTCCGACTGGGAAAACGCCCTCATCAATTCATATTACTTCGTTTATGATCAAATAATTTACGGTGATAATAATGAAAATTGAGTCGACTCCAAAAGGTTTAGTGGAAGATTTCAGTATCTATAGGAAGAGAAAACCCTCAGTAACTCTAGTAGTAAAGAGGAATGTTCTAGAGCCCACTTTATTCCGTAACTCCAACACCGACCGAGCAGAGACGCAGGAGTTTGGGGATCAGTTACATGCCCAGGTCAATGGAGAAAAGTTTATAAGCAAGGAACGACTTACAGGCCTTGATCTATTAAGAAAACTTGATGACGACGGAGAGCTTATCAAGGACAGTTATACCTATAACGAACCAGGCGATTTTAGCAGCGCAATCAACATGGACATGTTGACTTACGGACTCGCCGGCACGGGGGACGAAGATTTTGCAATGAAATCCCGAGTGATAGAAGGTTACACGTATTCTACGGAAGAATACGACCTGATGAACAAGGAAACGCGAAACGCAGTTTACGAATCGGGTACCATGAGGGATGAGGAAGGTAACCAGTCAGAAGCGCTTTTCGATTACGTCAAAGTTCAACCAGGTAATAACCTGGTACATTTTGTAACTCTCGAATCAGGCACTCCTGAGATGCTGCTTTATTTACTCCATAACATTATGAGTACAAAAAAATACGGCGCACGGGCGACGAGAACCGGAAAGAATATCAGAAATGAAATAATTGGCGTGGTCCTTGGAGAACATGATACATCCCTCTCTACTGGAGAACTTTTGATGGAATACCTGGAAGATGATCTCAAAAATTCCATATCGAAATACGTTTCCGACGTGAAGCGTGACGATTGGGAAATCTACTCAGATAAAATTGAAGATTATGAGAGTTACCCTGATTGGTTCACTGAACTTCAAAAGACAGCTACACGAGAAGATGATTCAGCTGATGGCGACTTAAAGAAAGCTTTCAAAAAATTGACGGAACAAGCCGAAGATGAACTTAACAGTAGCTGATACTATGCGACATAGCACTTACGAGGCCACCTTGTATGCCCCTCTATTCTATGCAAGCGGGGAGGGGAGAACGATAAAAACTCGCAAGCTGCTATCGGCCACTGGACTTGTTCACGCGCTTGGTTACAGGTATTTTGACCTGGAGAAAAAATATTTACTTAGAGGAGAAAGGATTACTAATCCTGATTACTCCTACCTCACGGAATTGCCCCTTTTTGTCAGCGACATGAAGCCGATCGAAGTCCAATCGAACGAAAGAACTTTCCGCAGTACGGATTATCGTTCAGATAGGTACTTTACCACCAATGATAGTAATATCGCCAACAAAGTCAACGGAAAGAAATCCGTCCCGGATCTTCTCGGAAAGTCCGGGGCGGCCTGGCAAACTATCCGAAACTATACTGGAATAGCACCCGGAGCGAAGTACGAATTTACGCTCTGGGCCAATAGTGATTTGCCCGAGAAACCTTCGTTCCGTATGGGTATCAAACAAACAGGTGAGTTTCGAGCGGAGAGATCGGAAACTTCCGAGGTAACGCTGAATAAATACATGCTGGACAAAGTCTATAACGTTAGCCAGGAGCTGCTCTACGAATTGACGGAGGGGTGTTCCAGGTTCGTTCGCGGCAATGACCCTCGCCTGCAGCATTTCGTCGGCGTACCACTGGAGCTAGCAGATGAAGTAGCGGATGCGGTGATAGAGTGATTGTAAAATCCGCGTCATTAGAAACCACAGATCCTTCTTATGATTTCAGTTTCCAAAAAGCCCGTGCTTTCCAGAATGAAGTCTTGACCTGGTTGCATGAAGGCGATGAACAGGTCGCTGTGGTTAATGCTCCAACGGGTTCAGGCAAAACTGCGGCATTTAGCGAATTGTGCAAGGTTCAAAATAAAACATTATTAATCTACCCGACCAATTCACTTCTAACACAACAGAAACGTATATTAGAGAACGAATTTGGTCTTAACGTGAGCGTTCTATCAGGGGAAACTCTTACTGAACACGGTTACAACCGTACTGAAGAGCTTCTTCAGTACGCAACAAACCCCCAGCTGGGAGATGTAATCCTTACAAACCCGGACATACTACAGGCTAATTTACAGGATGTGTACGTCGATACTGCTGGAATAGCGACGGAATTTTTCAATTACTTTGATGGTATAGTTTACGATGAATTTCATTTTTACGACGAGTTCGAAGCCAGCGGTCTTTTACTCCAAATTAAGGTGGTAACCGATAGAGTCCCGGAAGCCAAAATTATTTTGTCCTCCGCTACCCCAAATGAAACCTTGGTTGGGTCGGTGGAAGAAATTTTAGATGTAGATGTGGCCAGGATAAAGTCAGAATATGTTGAAGATGGAGATTTTTTCCGTTTCGATACCGATGTATTGAGACGTAACGAATCCCTCTGGGATTCCAGGGAGGAGATCGTCAAAATTCTTGAAGAGGAAAGCACAAAACTGGCAACAGGACAGGAACCACGTGTCGCCCTGGTTTTTAACAGTGCATATTACAGCAATCGATTTTATAGTTATCTCTCCCAGGAGAAACCAGATCTATACGAACTAACGGAAAAAGATAACGGCTATGATACTCATCAGGAAGAGGAAATCGAGCCGGATAAGCACCCAATTCTCATTACGACAAAGAAGGGAGAGGTCGGTCTGGATTACGATATTCGAACGCTGATGATGGAGAAACCTAATACGGCTGAAAGCTTCTTACAGAGGTTCGGGCGGGCAGGTAGGAAAAACGAGGCCACGGCCTATCTTTTCAACCTTGGAAAGCTGAACTGGTGGAGGGATAAAATAGAGTATCCGGATTTCGTCGAGAGAATATACGATAGCCTTAGAACAAAACAATCAAAGATAGATCGTTTAACTGATCTAACCGGGCTCCGTGCGGCTCACGCATTATTCAGCCGGGAGCATCAATACTCGGAAATCGAAGAGGACTTTGCGGACGTTCCGAACTACGGGAAGTGGATGAAGTTTTTGATTAACTTAGAGGAAGTAATAGAGGAGGATTCGAATACTCTTGTCGGCGGATATACCAACGAGCTCGAGAGACTTTTTGAATTTCTTTACGAATGTTCTAATGTGCTTAAGGGGCTAAGAGGAAGAAGCTTGGACTTCCAGATAGAGTATCCGAGAGGCGATACAAGCGCAACAACGAGTTATAGCTTATTAAGTGCCTTCCACCATTATCGTATTGAAGAAGTCTTTGAAGATCGAGTTAAGTTAAAACCAAAGGACCCCGATGACAGGACGCAAATCCGGTTGACTTTCCCGGGTTACGAGAAACAGTACCGTAATTGGGAAGGTGCACTCCCCGAAATAGAAAGGAAGATGATGGAGTGGATAGATGTAAAAATCTCAAGGGCTGACATCGAGAAAGAGACAGATTTGTCTGAAGGCTTTATAAAAAGATTCCTTAGCCTCGTAAAAATTACAAGATCAGCTTTACCGGTCGAGATTGCGTATGGAAAGTATAGATTCGAAGTCAAACAGACAAGTCTGGTTCCCGAGGTAATACCGAAAGATGCATGAAGATCTGGTGAATGTATCCGACCTGAATCAGTATCTTTACTGTCCTAGAAGATACTGGTACCTCCACTTCTACGACACACAGGGAGAGAACTACTACAAAACTGACGGAAAGTTGAAGCACAAGAACAAAGCCAGAAGAGGAGGGTGGACAAACGAGACTTACGTCGAATCGGAAAAGTTAGGCCTCAAAGGAAAGGTTGACGTTCTGGAGGAAGAAGGCTCTGCAATGGTTCCTGTCGAGAGAAAACGAGGAGAAAACTATGGATATAACGATGAAATCCAGTTGGCCGGTTACTGCATGCTCCTTTCTGAAAGTATAGAAGAGGAAGTTCGTGAAGGCGCAATCTATCTTTACGGAACTGATCAAAGAATACACGTCGTCATTACAGAAAAACATAAACAGAAGGTTTCCAGCGTAGTCTCTAATATCCTTTCGATGTCTCAAGGAAAACCACCACCATTTACTGACTACCCCGAGAAATGCAAAAAATGCTCCACGCGCAAATACTGCATGCCAAAAGAATCCAGGATGCTGGGTGAGACAAATGAACGACTCGAATAAAGAAGAGTCGATGAAGGCGTCGGAACAAATTTTTGACGACTCCATAATTTACGTAACCACACAGGGAGCTCAGGTTAGGACTGATGGAGGAAGAATCGTTGTCTGGGACGTAGATGGTGATGAGGGGGAACTGGCGAGTTTCCCGGTTGAACAATTGGATACCATAAACGTGTTCGGCAATATCAACTTCACGACCCCCTTTATCACCGAGGCCAACGAGCACGGGATAGTCCTGAATTACTTCGGTCAACACGGGTCCTACAAAGGAAGCTTCATTCCGGAAAAGAATACGATTGCCCAGGTCCGGCTAAAACAGTACGGGCTGACCAGCGAAGAAAAGTTAGCAATCAGCCGAGAATTCATTCGCGCCAAGATTCGCAACTCCCGGATTCTGCTAAATCGGAAAGGATTGAGGGAAACTGACAGGCTGAAAGAACTGGAAGAGATGAGCAAGCAGGCAGAAAGCCTTGATGTTTTGAGGGGCTACGAAGGTGATGCAGCAGAAGAGTACTTCGAGCTCCTGGACGATACTTTAAAAGATGGCTGGACCTTCGAAAAAAGAACGCGTCGTCCACCCCAGGATCATATAAACTCATTGCTCTCATTGACTTACGTAATGATAAAAAACGAGATCCTCTCCGCTTTAAGACAGTACAACCTCGACCCCTTTCTCGGGATAATGCATAAAAACAGGCACGGCAGGCCGGCACTGGCTCTGGACCTCCAGGAGGAGTTTCGCTCGATCCTCTGCGATGCCTTTGCGGTAAGGCTGGTAAACAAGAATATCCTGACCCATTCTAGCTTCAAGAAGGATAACAGGCTAAACAAAGATGCTTTCAAAAAGTACCTCCAGAAGTTTGACGATTACATGCAGGAGCGGTTTATTCATCCTCATTTCGAATATAGGGTGAGCAGAAGAAAGGCAATCCGGATGCAGGCAATACTTATTCGAAAAAGAATTACGGGTGAGATGGA
>CAZVCA010000056.1:0-9660 GCA_964626045.1 uncultured Halobacteriales archaeon
TTAACGCCAACTACTCCTGGTGGGACAACCGGGACTACTCCCGCATAGTCGGCCCGTACACGCCCCAAAACGCTGGATCTCAACTACCCAGCCCCCGGCGTGTGTACTCATACACACGATTACACACGGGAGGTCAGCCATGAGCAAGAAGCGAACCAACATCACGCTTGACCCAGATGTGTATGAAAAGGCGAAGGATCTCGGTATTAACATTTCCCAGACATCTCAGCGCGCGCTCAGGATACACATCGAGCATCACCAGAATGAGGGGCAACCCGCCCACCCATACACATCCTCCGACAGCCAGTCCACGGCTATACACACGACCGACCCACAGCACCAGCAGGAAGATCCCGACGAGTTCCTCACCGAGTTCGAGCAGACCTGTCGCGTAGACTGGGGGCAAGCCGACAGCACCGTCAAAGAGAAGATGCGCTACGCCGAGAAACTGGTCGATCACCTCGACGGCCATCCCTTAACCGCCTCAAAACAACAACTCCGCGAGTTCGTCACCCAGTACGACGACCACAATGCGATCAAAACTGTGCGCGTCATCTACCGGCGCTACTTCGACAGTGACATCGCTGACAGCTTCAAAGTCCAGCCCTCGGCACCCAAGCCGAAGAAAGTCCCAACCAAAGACGAACTCCAGCAAGTTTACCACGCGCTCGATAGCGATCCTGATCGAGTCGCCTTTCTCCTTCTCGCTACCTCGGGGATGCGCCGTCGGGAGTTGATGGAACTGACGCCCGAAGATCTCGAACCCGAGGATCGCGCGATCTATCCCAGTACGGAGGACGGCCAGACGACCAAACGTCAGTGGGTCACCTTCTACAACATCGAGGTCGAAAAACGGCTATTCGACACGTACGACCCTCAGGCGATGGCGCAGGACGAAACCTTTCTCGACTGTAGTGGACGGACGCTCACGCGCCACATCCGAGAAGCGAGCCAAGAAGCAGGCACAATGAAGGTCACGCCACAGGTGCTCCGGGTCTGGTTCTGTAACGAGATGAATCGTCTCGGCGTGGCCGACCGGTATATCGACGCTTTCTGTGGGCGTACACCGAAGTCAGTGCTGGCGAAACACTACTCGGACTTCACACCGCGAAAGTTACAGGAGGTGTATGACGATGCCGAGCTCGCAGTTCTGGCGTGACTCTGTACATATTGTGCACAAAACGCAAAATGTCACCACCCACTCGCTTCGGGATGTATATGAGTAAGACCGTGAAGTCGAGAGAACACTACGGCGCAAACTCGTTAGATCTCACTATCCCATCTGAAATTGTCCGCGAGCACGACGTCAGTCCAGGCGACATCTTCGAGATTGAGGTTGACTCTGACGACGGTGAGCTGGTGCTGAGCTATACCCGTGTCTACGAAAGCTAACTCTTCTCTCGGGCTTCTATTCTCTAAAAAAACTAATGAGCAAAATCTCGATTACCCGTTCGTCCACTCCACTACGAGACGGTACCACTCTGCAACGTGTGTTAACGCCGTGCTGTGCTCCTTGATCGCTTCGACCCGCCATGTAGCCGCCTCCTCCGAGTCGTCCTGAGCAGCGATCGCACTGTTTGACCACGCGACGACGGCTTCGTGTAGGTGGTAGTACACGCCCCAGAGCACCTCGAAAAGCTCTCGTCGTGGCTGGCTCTTCTCGAACTGATTACGCATCTCGAACACGTCTGAGTGGAGTCGTTCATACTCTCTCACCGCAGTTTCGAGCTCGTAGATCGCTTGGGCATCCTCCGCTTCACTGATTGATTCAAGCCCGTTCCTGTAGTGTCTCCACGCGACCGACTCTTCGTCTGTGAGCACCTCTCGAACCCATCCGACGGAGTAAGCGACGGCATCTTCGTGCGACAGGTGAGTATCTCTTGCAACGCTATCTACCTCGCTATTGGGGAGTGTCGTGACCAGCAGACCCATCCACGGAGTTGCAACCTCATGACCTGTCTTCACTGGTATTCACCTGCTCGGATACGTTTTCGAACCTGTACGGTTCTTACATGTGATTGTGTCACAGTAAGACACACTTCTGATGTGTTCAAAGCAGTAGCTCCTCGTGGAGATTCCATATTTAATTGTAGTCAGTATACAATTAAGAGAACCATTATATCAGCAAAAACTACGAATGCTAATTCTGGCTTGCCTACCAGGGAGTAGTGCAATACCAGCGCAGCTGCGTGATCGCTCTCCACCGCTATGCTCCCAATTATAGTTGATAATCTGACATGCCACCACAGCCGGTTGAGTATAACGGGTTCCCTGTACAGTAGAGGCTCTATAAATGCCTGTGGTGGCATTTCAGCGAATGGGGTAAATGAGGATCGGTCAGTCGTGGAGAGCCATATTCATCCGTACGGGGAGGGGTTCAGGTGCTTTGGAAGCTGTCGGGTATAATGTATGACTATGTTACAGAACCGAGAGAATAGCCATCAAATCATTCTCTACTCATACCCAGGTAGCATTCCGCCGCCGATGACGGCACCGAAATTCAGGTGAAGTTTCCCAACGTTAAGCTTTCTCTCCCTACAGGGGGAACCCCCCACCCTCACCTCTTACTTTAACTTAGACATTTGCTTTGGATTGAGTCGTATATTGTTAATTCGTTTGTTTTCCTGCATCTTTTAAAGAAACACCCATAACTACACAACATAAGTACCAGTGTGTACACTTTTCTGAGGGCGATAGGTGGGGGAGGGGGTCGGTCAAGGTAGAAATCGATTAACACAAGCAAATCAGCCACCCCCAAATCTGTCTGGTCGTCTCCTATCTGGGGAGACGGATCACATCTATACAAACCTCGCGAGCATTTCCCTCCAATCAGAAGTAGTCGTCGGGGAATGGAAGTCCAGTCGTCCAGATGTTAGAGAACTCAGGATCTTTCCAGATGAGATACTCGCTCTTCTGGCCCTCACCTATATCTCGTAGATCACCGATCCCGAGCTGATCCATGAGTCGCATATACTTGATCGCCGTCGGCTTCGAGACATCAGCATACTTCATGACATCTTGTGTCGTCATTTTCTCGTTAGTTTCGGGATCGATTAACATTCGGACGTACGGTCGTCGAGCAGCTGGCATCGTCGAAAGGGCAACTCGGGTGGCGAGTTCCATATGCTTCATCTCGACACGACGGCTTCCCCGCATGAACGCCGCAGCACGGCTAATCTGCTTAATCAAGTCGGTGACCCGCCAGTAATCCTCAGTCTCGCTGACCTTCCACCCGCTACTACTGTAGTCGTTTGCTGGTGTTCGCGAGTGGGATACAAGCTTCGCAAGCAGGACTGTGGCATTTTGGACCTCGTCCTCAGGAATCCAATCGTCACCGGACTCCCAATCGACACTCGCGTAGCCATCTGCGTGCTGGTGCCAGACGGTCCGGAGAAAACCGGAGACAACTTTGCGGCACTCTCCGAGCATCTGGTCAAATGGGATGCCGTCACTATACACTGAACGTTTGATCACGCTCACATTATGATCGGCTTTTGCTTCGTGAAAGAGAACTCGACCACCGATGTTTCCCATGACATTCCAAGCGACTGGACCAAGCGGTGTTGTCGCCCCTTGGAATGCAAACCGATAGTCACCACTATACCCACGAAGACCTTGGCTTCCGGTTGCTTTTTCGAAGCCGTCACCATCTGCAACTGAGGCAAGTGTACTCCAGATTTCCCTGAGGCTATCTGCATCGCCCGAGAAGAACGTCGACATCTCTCGGACCGATAACACACGGTGGCGGAGCATCGGAAGCAGATCATTCTCACCAACCTCGTCGTCAGCTTGGTCGGTGCTATGGGTGACGAAAGACGCCGAGGTGATCGAGTCTACGCGCTGAACCAGTTCACCCACAGTCCCCTCGGTCATCTGGAGCACAGTAGTCTTTTTCGAGCTTGATGGCCCTTCAAGAAATAACATCGGACAGCTGGCGTTGTTGTCAAATGTGAGCACGACGATATTCGCACAAACGGCCTCAACCATGTTGAGCGTGTGCTGATCGAAGTGAGCGAGGACAATATCCTCAACGTCCTCCCAATAAACGGGTTCTTCGGGTTCTTCAACCGGTGGTGGCCCCTGTCTATCGACATCGTTATTGGCATTACTGTCGACAATTTCTTCCGTCTTTTTCTTGATTGCAGCACTGAAGTCATTCCCGTTGAGAGAATCAGACTCTTTGACCGCCGCCTTCACGCGAGAAAGATCAGCCTGGCAATCATTCATACCCATCTGGGCGATGGATGTAATAAATGCGTCTCCGTAAACTCCGTGTGGGTCGTCACTCTCTATAACATGGAGAATTTCCTCTGTATCCAGCCGCTGGTGTTGTGTCTCGTCAGCTGTGGCCATTTTATAGCTCCTGTAATTTTCGCTCAAGCTCAATCCGCTCTTCAACCAACTGATGAACGAGGACAGAGAAAACAAAGTCATGAGAGTCGATGAAGTCGTCATGCTGCGGAGTGACGCTGACCGATGTTCGAACCAACTCGTAATCATAAGTCTCCCGGGTATTCTCATCAGGAAGCTCTCGCTCACCGCGAATAGCCTCATCAATACCTTTTCGTACTAATCCACTGAGAGTGACCGCCCCGTCGTCTACGAAGCGGTGATGATCCTCGCGTAACCGGACTTGCCTTGTCGCCATCTTGTACATAATTGTATGCACTTCACGTACATAAGACTATGCACCACACTGGCTGAGAATTGGGCAAAATTTGATTCGTTGTATGCTAACTACTCTTTCGTCAATTAACGCAATTCGGTGTTTCTCGTAGTAGGGATACGACGAAACTCGAACCTCACGTCGGGGTGGACTTGTCAGTTAGACTGGTACGGTCATGTGACACTCCACTCGGAGGACTACCAGAGCATGCTATAAAATGACAAGCACGATCTGGCACAAACGGTCACGGCTCCGAATTTTCCGGACCGGCCAAGTGAGACGACCTATCAGATTCATGCCACCAAAATCGGTGGGATCGCGCTACTCAGCCTTTTTCAATGCTTCAACGAGCAGTTCGCCAGCTTCGGTCAGACGGTAGGTTTTGACCCCTCGCCCGTCTTCTTCCTCCTCGTCGACGGCCACCATCCCAGCCTCTTCGAGATCCCGCAAATGGGAGTAGATCCCGCCCTTCGAGATATCGGCCACGTTCGCAATCGCATAGCCGTGCTTCGGCTCGCCGCCGAGCTCACGCAGTATCGACTCCTTTGTTGCGCCGATGAGAGACATTCACTCAAGAAATCCCACCGGTTTGCCGTGTAGTATATAAAAGAAATCTTGACCGGTCAGGAAATCCTACCGGTAGGAAAATATAGGATGGTTGGTCGCGACGAGCAACTGTGCGGCTATATGAGACGATCACGACGGACAGAGAATCGAGTGTAGTTGCGTACGATCAATTCCACCCTGCGTCTGAGGAACTGCTGGAGGATCGGCTACATCAGAACCCCAGGCTATTATTAGAGGAGCAGATTTTCATCATCGGGCGACAAGTGCGGCTGGAGACCGGGGTCGCCGATCTGGTCGGACTGGACCAGTGGGGAAACATCGTCGTTTTTGAGGTGAAGATTGGTCGGTCGGGATCGGGTTCTGCGAGCGAGAGAACTATCTTATCGCAGCCTCAAAACTATGTACAGTCACTCAGCTCGTACGAGTATGAGGGACTCAACGATCTGTATCAAGACCACCGGGCGAGGCTGACTCGTGGTGAGTGGGATGTTAGCGAGGGCTCCGATCGTGGTGGCAATCTCCTGACAGGATTTGAGACGGCGTTCGGGGAGTCGCTTGAACTCCATCAGTTCAACAGTACACAGCGGATGGTTGTCGTCGCAGAGGAGATCACCAGGCGAACAGAGCAGAATGTGCGGTATCTGCTTGAGGAGGGCCTCAATTTCCAGTGTATAGAAATTCAAGCGTTTAGGTCGCCGAATGGTGATGACCTCGGAACGTTGATGGCGAGCTCCACTATCGTCGACTATCCTCAGGGGAGAGTCCGTCCAAAGGATCGGCCAAGTCCTACGTATCCGACGCTGGTCAACGATCTTCTTGAGAGGGCATATCCGGATTTCCGATCGGTAACGAGCGCGGCGTCAATCAGTGAACTGTTTCCAGAAGGGATCGACGTGCGTGAGCCTCGGCTCGTCAGTCAGAACGTCGATCACCCAACATCGATCAGGTATCGACTCGCTCCAAAGCCAGATGACGGAACTGTCGTGATCGCCATTGACGCCAAGGGCAACAGCGTGGATGGTGTCTCCGAGCTCCAAAGGATGCGGGCTGAGTTCGAAGAGCAGGGGCTCGACGTCACCGGGAACCAAACGTATCGTGTCGTGACCCGTAAATGGAAGCTCGACGGAGCAGACGATCTCGACGAGGATCTACGCGACGAAATTGCAGACGCGTTTGCGACGTTGGTGCGCTTGGGCCACGAAGCGTTTACTCATCCCCAGGGAGAGACGCATGACTGACGAGCTAACTGAACAGGAGATTGGGTCGCTCATCGGAACCGAGGATCTGGATGTCGGTCAGCTTCCAGAATGGTTACACGATTCCTTCGATCGAAACGGTAACTGCGGGGAATGTGGCTCTCACACCGTCGGCATTCCACCTGGTGAGATTGACGAGGCCTTCGTCTGTTACAGCTGTGGTATGGGGTACGAGATCCACGGGACAGAACAGGACCTACGGACAGCTGGCAAGATCAAAGACAAAATCACGGAGAGACGAGCCGCCAAACAGGAAGCCCGAAATAAAAAGACACCAGCCGAACACCAGAGAGATCGCAACACGAATCTTGGCAAGATGTTCATGACCGTTGGGGCTCTATTTTGTTTAACCTTGGTCGGGATTCCGGTCGGCCTGATTTTGATTTACCTTGGTGTCAGACTCCAGCCGGATGATGAAGACGAAGCCGAAGATGGCGGTGATACATAACTGCGACAGTCTATTGATTGGCTCTGAGAGCACCGAGACAGCGTTTGTCGGCTCAGGGTGATAGGGCTACTAATTTCCAGTTCAAACGCAGCAGGAGGTTTCCACGGTCGTCTCCTTCTCTCTCAGCGGTGTGCCCGCACCAGTGGATCAGGACGTATCTCCACCCGAAATATCGGCTTATTGGAGGCGCTTCGAGGAGGGGGTCGATATGACATCCGTACGTACTCGCTCGACCTTACGTATCCGCGCCCGGATTCTGTAATCCGAGTTACCGGATTGCTGTACCGGGGGCGCGATCATCGTGGAGCATAATCTCTATCTACGTGATATCGAATTTTTCATAACGAGCACTGTCGGGAATAAGTGATTGGCCTCGGGAACGGTCTATATCATCACCGACGAGTAAAGGCTCGCAGCACGGATGGTTCGGCGCAAATCCGGAATATAGTTATCCTACCCTGCTAACGCCTGTGAGTGGCACTCCAGTCAGACTTCATGAAAAATTGAGTGTATGAGTAACTCGACTGTTGTAGACTAACTAATCGCAGACAGTTTTCGAAGACAGCGAAACACTCTTTCTGGACTCTGGAAGGAAATGGTGTACAAGATACATAGCGCGAATCGGCCAGAGTAGTGTTCGTTTCAGACGATCTCTTCAAGCACTGACTCGCCACTACCATCCTGTGACTCCCATTCCCACTCGTCTTCGATACGCACGCGACCATCGTCAAGCAGTTCGACGGTGCCCACAGAGTGGCCACTCGCGGTTTCATTCTCCGTGTTGATCTGTGAATACCTGATATTCCATTCATTTCCGTCAAACGTTCCAACGAGATGCCCATCGGCAATACTTCCACCAGTATAGTGTGCGTAAATTCGTTCGCCTTCCTGTTCAAACTCGAAGCGAGTCTCTCCACTCACTTCCCCCGAATCGGTGTTTGCAACGCCAACAAGCGTCCGACCATCGAGTGAGATATCTTCTGTCATATACTGTTGTGCTATCTATGAGGTCAAAAAACCACGAATTTAGTTGCTGACTACTCCCTCTATATCTCTCAAGCTGAATGATAGCAATATCAGTGGACCGAGTGTTTCTCCACCAGCGTAGGCGAGAGCTATCGCAGAAACGGTTCCGACCGGGGCTGATGACCCGGTCTCTGGATGCCGTCTCTCCAGTAGGGACGGAGCGTCCGCTACCCGGATGGATACCTAACCTCCCCAGGTTAGCGAGGCTCTATGTGAGCCTCATATGAAGATAGTCACTTATCGAGTATATTCCTTCTGGTATTCAGACATTCGGTTCTATTTCCGCCGCTCTGACTAACTCTTTGATTTCTTCCGTCGGTATCGCATTTGTCGCGCCAATATAGTTGATCTCGTCTCGGAGCTCGGCAAGTTCGACCACTTCATCTGCGGTGAGTTGTCGACCGGGTCGGAGCAGTTCCAGCGCGGATCGCCAGTTCTCGTACGCATTATGCTTCGCGGCGCTCAAGAACTCAGTAGAAGGGTTTTGCTCAAGGTGTTGGTCAATGAGTTCGATTAGCTCCCGGCACTCTTCGCGGCTTGATATGATCCACTGGAAGCCTTTCTGGCTCTTGTTTACCGTTCCGAGCCCGTAGAGTCGACACTGATTTCGGAGCATTTCTTCCTCCATCTCACCCATGCTGATCGACATCTTCGGACCGAAGTAGACGTCGAGGCTGTATCGATCATCGCGGTTGAAGGTGACGAAGAACGACCCCTCCCCGGCTATGAGCCCCATTGTATAGGCCAGATCTGTCTCGCTGTAGTTGGTTGTTGATTGCATTGATTGTGTGTTTCCGCTGTTCGTAGGCCGGTGCCGCCGCTCGTCGACTGTGGGTGTTTGATTCCTGTATGATAGTAGTCACTAACCGATATTGTAACCGCTGATAGCGGCTGTGTGAGGGGGTCTTATTTCCATAGATCATAGTTATTCACAATAAGGCTGAAGTGCCACCAAGGGCGTCTGTCGGGCTTCTATAGCAGATGTAGCCTAAGAACCAGACACGACTGAAATGCGAGCAAGTGTGAGCCCGAAATTACATATCAATGCCAATACGTACCGTAAGAAAGTCGACAGTTTGATCATCTCGCTCAGTGTTCTTTCCACGATGGAAGAGTTCGTTTTTCGCCAGTCACTCGGTCCGGATGAGATTACCACTCGATACGCCAGCATCGATATTGAGAGCAATTCCCTCGATCCGACGAGCGGCCGGACAGTTGCAATCGGGATCGGCCTGAAGGACACCGTGGCTGGAGAACAGTCTATCGACGTGCTAACTCTTGGAGGTGCACTCGGTGACGAGAGGACTATGATTCGTCGAGCATTTGAGCGCATCAACGAGTTTGATCCCAACGCACTCGTGACATACAACGGCGAGGCCTTCGATTTGGACTATCTATCAAAACGCATCGAGTCGCTTCAGTTCCGTCAGCAACCCGAGCTCAATTGCGCGAAGAACCACGTTGACCTATTTGTCCCTCGGAAGAGGTCAGCTGACGAGGCCGGTGTGAAGTGGCCCTCGCTGCAAAAAGTGCTTGACAAACACGGTCTATCAGTTCAACCGACACTGTGGCGCGGCGAGGAACTTACAAACACGCTGTTTGGTGAAGAGCTTGCTCCCGAGTACATCCAAGCAATCACAGAGGATCGTGCGGCCACTATCGACGAGCTCGAGACGGTGATCCACGAGTACGTGATG
>CAZVCA010000057.1:0-9294 GCA_964626045.1 uncultured Halobacteriales archaeon
AAGTCTCGGAACTTGATCGCAATGAGGCGATGGCACTGAAGCAAATCGGCGAGATTGAAGTGACTGATACTGAAGATGAATCCACTGACTCATCCGACCCGTCCGGTAGTACCGGCGGTGGTACTAGCGGGACTACCGATACTGAAGAGACCGAGTCTGCCGAGTTAACCGCTACAGACGACGGTGCTCCTTCGGTTTCAGATACAACCACGACCATCGACGAGTCAATCGAAGTCTCTGCCGAGTACCAGAATACCGGCGATGCAGCCGTTCTTGAGGAGGCTCACCTGCTAGTGAGCGGGACATCCGTTGCAAGCCAGGAAATTACCGCCACATCCGGCGGCACTGCAGCCGTTGAGTTTGAACATACCTTCTCTGATCCTGGTGAGTATGCGCTCGCGATCGAAAGTGAGACACTTGGAACACAGTCGGTGGCAACTGTTGCGGTATCTCCAGATGATTCATCCTCCACGGAGAGTCCCTCATCTGAGGGCGACTCAAGTTCAGGAGATCAAGCCGCGGAAGAGAGCCAGTCTTCCGAGGAAAGCGACACTGAGCAGGAGACCCAGTCCAGTACTGGAACTCCGGGCTTTGGTGCTGGTGCTGCCCTTATCGCGACCCTCATGACCGCAGTCCTACTCCACCGTCGCCAATAGATCTCCCAAGAGCCAATGCCGACTCGTCGTCGCCGCCAGTTCGTCCACGGTCAACTTGCCTGGATGCTGGCGACCGTGATCGTACTCGTCGCGCTGGGAGCCCTGTCACTGGAGCTGTTTTTTGTTGTTTCGCTTATCGGCTTCTTGGTCGTCATCGAACTCACAGCCCCATTTAACGTCACCTCTCGTTGGCGCCGGCGGCTCCGATGGCTTGTGGCTGCTGGCCTGCTCATCTTCGGCTGGATCGTGACCCGCCGCATTATGGCCATTCTCGAGTACCAGTGGGCTGATTTCGTTGGCTGGTGGAACGACCGCGTACCGGAGTGGATCGAACTACCCGTCACAGCCGGCCGACAGATGATTGATCTCATGCCGGCTTTCGGGGGGTGAATCCGTATGCAATTGGGTCCGATTGAGCGACCGGTGCCGACGCTGATCGCCTGGAGCGTTGCCCTGCTTGTTGGCGGAACGCTGCTGGTCGCTGGGCTCACCAGTGGCGCCGCGTTCGGGCTCCACAATCCGGGCTGGCAGGGCGTCTCTGACCTTCAGGCGACAGCTGCACAAGACGGCCTATCGACACAGACTGCCGTTGATCCGGCGGACTACGCGACGGTGACCCCCTCTGACACGGTGGCGGTGCTTGTCGCGCCGGGAAACTACACGCCGGCCCAGCGGACGGCGCTTCGCACATTTCTTGAGGAGGGCGGCACCGTCGTGATTGCCAGTCGTGACCCAGAGACCGTCAACCCGCTCTTACAGACCCTTGAGACGCAGATCCGTGTGGCTGGCCCGCCGCTACGTGATGAAGTCAAGAACGCCCAGAGTCCGGACTTTCCGCTTGCGACCGATGTTGCCAACCAGACGTATGTCCGCGAGGCCGAAGGCCTGGCCCTGAACCACGGCACCGCACTCATCGCGGCCGGCAACGCAACGGCCTTGGCGAATAGTTCTCCCTATGCGTACCTTGATCGCAATCGAAATGCTGCGTTAGATGGAGCCGAACAGCTTGCCTCCCGGCCGGTTGTGGCCCGCCAGCCGATTGGTGCCGGCGATGTCGTCGTGGTGAGCGATCCGAGCGTGTTCATCAACGCCATGCTTGATCGCGACGCAAACCGCGCCCTTGCAACGGGGCTGTTGGCCCCTCACGAGACGCTCGTTATCGATCGGTCGACGGCGTCGCTGCCGCCGTTGATTCAGATGGCGCTGCTCATCCAGGACGCGCCGGTCCTCTCGGTCGGATTCGGCGGCGGCCTCGTTGGCCTGGTTGTGCTCTGGGAGCTGGGGGTGGTCCGCCGGGTGCGACAGCGGGTCGGTGATCGCACGCCGGCGCCGCCGACGCTCACCGACGATCCGGCGGCGTTACAGGCATATCTCGAAGCGGAGCATCCGGAGTGGGATCCTACTCGCCGCGAGCGGGTCCTCGCCGGCCTTATGAATGATCCTGACAAACCATCGGAGGAACATGACGGCGAGGGGTGATCCCGAGGCGGTCTTTGAGACGGTCCAGACGGAGATGCAGCGGGTCCTGATCGGCAACGAGCCGGTCATCGAGCGGTTATTTGGAGCGCTGATGACGGGCGGGCACGTACTGCTTGAGGGTCCGCCGGGCGTGGCGAAAACCACCATCGCGGAACTGTTCGCGCGTGTAACCGGCCTTGAGTACAACCGTATCCAGCTAACGCCCGATACTCTGCCGGCTGACATCACGGGCACCACCGTCTACCGAGAGGAAACGGACGACTTTGAGGTGCGGAAAGGGCCGGTCTTCGCGAATGTTGTGATTGCCGACGAGATCAACCGGGCGACGCCAAAAACCCAATCGGCCCTGCTGGAGGCCATGCAGGAACGGCAGGTAACCATCGATGGGACCGACTATCGCCTTCCGGAGCCATTCATAATGGTAGCCACCCAGAATCCGCTTGAAATGGAGGGCACCTTCGAACTCCCGGAGGCTCAGCGCGATCGCTTTCAGTTTAAGCGGATCGTTGAGGCCCCCAATCGTGCGGCAGAGCGGCAACTGCTCGAACGATTCCACGACGCTCCGACACTTGATGCCCGCGCGGTTGAGCAGGCGGTCGCGCCGGAGCGACTCACCACGCTGCGCGAGACCATCGCTGCGGTCCACATCGGAACGGAAGTCCGCGAATATCTGCTTGATCTTATTACGGCCACCCGAGAGCATCCCTCAGTTGCGCACGGCGCGTCGCCGCGAGCCGCACTGCAGCTTCAGGATGCTGTCAAAGCCCGCGCGGCCATCCATGGCCGAACATACGTCATCCCAGATGATATCAAACAGGTTGCCGATGACGTGCTGGCCCACCGGCTGGTACTCAGCACGGACGCCACATTAGGCGATGTCACCCCGCGGTCGGTTGTTGAGGGCATTCTCGCCGATACCGAATCGCCAAGTGCGGCTGCCGCGGAGCCCTCTGCCGATAGCGAATCGCTTCCGGAGTGACAGAAGGTTAGCGGAAGCCCTCCTTTGGGATGGAAGGAGATCAACGTCCAGCCTAACCGTTCTGTTTCGCGTCAGGTGTTTCCCACTCACAACGCACGATCCCATCGGCCTGATCGCCCTCGCGCACTTCGACGGTAACCGGCGTATTGAGTTCAACGGCCAGCCCGGTCGCAATCGCCGAGACGACAGGGTGATCTGGATCCGTCAGGGCTCCGTAAACGGGGCCGGTCACCCGGATGGTGACGGCTGTGTCGTCGCGGTCGCCGTCGACTGTTGCACTGGTTGCTAACTCGAAGGATTCGACGACCGCATCCGCGAGTTGGTCGGCGAGCGCACGCGGCACGTCATCGTCGGTGACTGGCGGCCCGGTGCGTGTTGTCTCAAACAGCTCGTACAGCGGCCCGCCGGTCGGCACGAAGGCCACGCCCCGCTCCGCTGGGTCTGCGGTGACCACAAGCAGCTGCTCAAGCGTTTCCGGAACTGTGTAGTCGGTCTGTTGGGGCACGAACAGGCGAGCCGGCGTCGGCTGATCCGGGGTTGGAACATAGATCTGCGTCTTCTGGAGCCCGAGTTCGTCAACAAGGGCCGCCCGGGTGGCAGTGTGGGCCTCATGCAGTCGTTCATTGACTGTCGCCGGCACAAACCGTTCGGGAGTGAGATAGTAGGTCAACAGCCCTCCGAAGAGACCGGTGCCGCCTAAGGCAAGCAACACCGTTCGCTGGGTGCTCAGGACCGCGGCGCCAAGCAGGGCTACAAGGCCAAGTACTCCCAGGCCGATAGCAGCCCGGTGGTACTGGCTCTGTCGAGCCCGCGTGTACTCCCGGCGGAGCCGGGCGTTTTCGGCCTCAAGCACCTCAAGTTGGGCCTGCAAGACGGTCGGGTCGTCGGTCGCGGATTCCTCGGTGTCGTCGTGGCGGTGTTCGGTGGCGGAGTCAGCCATGGTACTCACCTCGATCGACAGTCAGTCGCAGGTAGCTGTACCGGTGAAGGCCATAGCCGGCGATGGCGGTCCCCACCACAAGGAGACCGCCGGTCATGAGCACTCCGACCTCCCACTGCCAGAGGGCAATCGCAAGCAGTCCTCCCAAGCCGGCTAGGCTGACACCGGCGGCGATGAGCCCTTGTCTGACGGCAGCAGTGTGGCGCAATGGCGCGATCACCAACAGCCCCACGCCAGCGCTGGCGACAATGTGTCCGCTGAGGGGCAGTGATAGACTGCTGATTGCGATTGCGGCAACGGCGGCGGTCACAATCGGGCTGGTGCCCAGCCATACCGTGCTGAGGACCACCGCTACGAGCCCGCCACTAATGGGACCGCCAAGCAGGAGCCCACCGCCGGCAAGTATGAGTCCCGGCACCGCCCCGCGGTCGGCCTGTCGCCAGTGCGGTGGCGTCCAGTTGGCGGCCGTATCGACCACTGCTGGCGTGGGAGGCTGTGGATCACGCGGTGGCCCGCGATCAGTCGTGCCGTCGTCCATCGACGTTGGGTCGGGAGCGTCGCTCATTGGCGGGCACCTCCAGCGGTCAGAACCGTTTCGACCCGCTCGCCGGGGGCGACCTCAAGTGCTGTAACCCGGTCCATCGTCTCGAGACGCTGCCGAAACCGGTCGAATTCGGTGTAGCGCCGGTACGCGGCGTCGAGATCAGCCAGCCCATCGGCCTCGAAGAACACCTGCGGGGTGAGCAACACCAGCACGTGTCCGGTCTGTCCGCGGGCTACCTTGACCGTCTCGATCAGTTCCTCGCGTCGGGAGTCATCAGTCATGAGTACCGTCCAGACCCGCCCCTGGAGCGCCGTCAGAAACGTTTCTGCGGCCGCGAACAGAGGTTGATCGGCCACCCGGTGGAGATAGGAGGAGGTGTCGGCAAGGAAAGGTTCGAGTTGCGTTGCGAACGCGGTGCGACTCGGCTCTAACCGGCTGGCCGCCTGCAGTGCCGTCGAGACATCACTCCCCCCGCTGGCCCGAGCTCTGGCTGCTCCGGGTGCCGTCGGTGCTGGTGCGGTCGTGGTCGGCGTGAGCGTACGGATGGTGGTTGCGACCGCTTCATACTGTTTGGCTCCGCGTTGCGGGGGTTCGGCGGTGGTAATCCCTTCATCGCCGACGGTATAGAGGCCGATTGGGTCCCCGAGATCGCGGGCGCTATCTACGATCGCCAGCGCGGCATGGCGCAGATACGCGATTGGTTGGACGGGCGCCTCGCCAGTCCCCATCGTGGCGCGGTGATCAACAAGCAGGATCGTCTCGCGATCGGTCTCGGCCTCAGCGGTCGTGACGTGTGGCTCGTCGAGCCGGGTGGTTGCCTTCCAGTCGATCCGATTGAGCGGATCCCCTGGTTGGTATTCGCGTAGCTCCGCGGGTTCAATGCCCCCGCCGGATTGGCCGGCAGTGTGCTCGCCGAAGCTGCCGGCGATCTGCTCACCACTCCGGCCGAGATGCATTGTCTCGGGCTGCTGGGGCCGCACATCGACCGTTGCTGTTGCTGTGGGCCTGAACGCCGCCGCAAACAGCCCCAAGCGATCGGTCATCGTGACCCTTGGCGGGCCGATCTCATAGGTGCCAGCCACCGCCCATGTGACGGAGGCTGCACGCTCACCCGTCGTTGCTTCCCCAAGGCCGAGTGTCAGCGGGGTGGTCCGGTCGGCAGCAGCCGGCAAGTCCAGCGCGATCTGCATCGGTCCGTGGCTGTCCGCCCGCTCGACAGTCACCGTCACCGTGGTCTCCGTGTCGACACTCGGCCGTGCGCGATCAAGGGTGACCGATACTGCTAGCTCCTTCTGCGTCGCCAGTAGGGTCCGGAGAAACACGTACTGGTCGGCGAGAAGGACGGCACCGACTCCAGCGGCCGCCCACAACAACTGCGGCGTTGCGAGAACTACCGCACTGGCGATGAGTGCCAGGCCGGTGCCAGCCACTCCCCACCCGTGGCGGGTTAACCGCATGACTCTCTCTGGTTGATCGACCGACAGCGATCAGTCGCCCCCTGCTGCATATCCGAGTCTTCCGGGCAGGTGCCGGTAAATCACTTTGGATAGAACATCCTTGATTGAGCCATGACCCCCCGAGTTTTACTACCTGGGCAGCTTCGGTATGAATATCGGGGAGGCTGTCACGCGGAAAGGACTCTCAACTACAGAGGGAAATCATGACATTTTATCCACGTAATCAATTGCTATCGGATAGATGTGTACCGATGGGTCCGGTCGCGATTGCGCACTGTCTATGAGCGTCGGCTTGAAGCAACGATCAATGACCCACCCAAACATGTGGCCGTCATCCAGGATGGCAACCGTCGGTACGCCCGCCGGAACGGAGCCGATCCCACCGACGGCCACCGGGCCGGCGCCGACACGACCGAGCAGGTGCTCAACTGGTGCCAGCAGTTTGGCATTGAGGAGCTAACGTTGTATGCCTTCTCGACGGAGAACTTCGAGCGCCCGCCAGAGGAACGGGAGGCCATCTTTGATCTGATCGCCGCAAAGCTCCGGGAGTTCGCCGACGCTGACCGCGTCCACGACAATCAGGTGGCGATCCGAGCGATCGGTGATCGCACTCGTCTGCCCGAGCGGGTGCAGGACGCAATCGCGTACGCCGAGCGGCGCACAGCCGGCTATGACGGCTTTCGGCTCAACGCGGCGCTTGCCTACGGCGGTCGTGACTCCCTGCTATCGGCCGCCCGATCGATTGCTGCTGACGCACAGGCCGGCGCGCTTGACCCAGCGGAGATTGATGTCGAGACAGTCGAGCGCCGGCTCTACGACGCCCCGGTCCGTGACGTTGATTTGATCATCCGAACCGGCGGCGAACGCCGAACCAGCAACTTTCTGCCCTGGCATGCGACCGGCAATGAGGCCGCCGTCTACTTCTGTTCGCCCTACTGGCCATCGTTTTCGCGTGTTGACTTTCTTCGCGGCCTCCGCACCTACGAGTACCGCGAGCAGTCTTGGCGCCAGACCCGGGCCCGGCGAGCCCTCGCATTATTGCGAACCCTCGGCGACACCGAACTCAACGAGGCTCGCCGCGTCTGGCAGCGGCTCAAGGACACGCTCCCACAGGCTGATCGCCCCGATCCGGTGGACTCTCCTGACCGGTCGCGCCACCACGGCGATGACTAATCCGGTGAATGGTACGTTTTTTGCATCGGGACCGGCGTAGTCGCTCTCGTGGGACACTGGGGCGGACACACCGGTTGGCACGTGGCGATCTGTGGAGCCATCCTTATCGGACTCCTTGTGGCCGGACTGGCTGGTCCGGCCGTCGCACAGTCCTCAAACTCGACGGTAAACGCCACTACCGACTGGCCGCTCCACAAACAGCCGAGTAACGTCTCCGAAGCCGGTGAACGGACGGCCGTTGTCTCACGACTTGAGGCCGATCTCGCACAGCGGCTCAATCTCACGGCGATTGCCGTCCAGGACCGGGATTTCGACGAGGCGGATCTCGCACTTGGCAAGGCGTATCTGCAACGTGTCGAGCAGTATGAGGAGGTCGCCGAGGGCGAAAACGTCTCGCGGATCGTTGAGGAACTGAACGCCTCGCGCGAGCAGCTGCAGGAACTCGCTGCGGTAGCGGCCGACGCTGAGGAGACGCTTCAGGCCTACCGGGAAGCACGTGACGCCGGTAACGAGGAGCGGGCTCGACGTCTCGCCCGTGATCTCGTTGCAAGTGGCCAGCAGGTCCAGCAACTCGGGACGGAGCTGCAAGGCGATTTGGACCAGCTAAGCGACGCGACCGGGATGAACATCGGCGAGGCCCAAGAAACCATCGCACAGGTCGTCAATCAGTCTGAGACGGCGACTGATCGCCTTGCTGACGATGCCTTCGTCGAGACCCGGCTGACCGCGGAGGCCGTTGATCCTCGTGGATCTCCTCTTGAGCCGGTCGTCATCACCGGGCAGGTAACAGCCGCCGACGGTACGTCCGTGCAGAACGGAACGGTCGCAATCACCGGTATCGACGATGAGGCACAGACCACGACCGACGCAGACGGGCGGTTCCGACTTGCCTACCGGCCAACGTTGCTCCCGACGACAACCGATGCGGTGACCGTTGCGTACCAGCCAGCGGATGCAGCCCCGTATCGTGCCGCCTCAGAGTCCGTGTCTATCGCCCCTGCTCGACGTACTGGCACCCTCACGGCGGAGTCAACCGTTGACCGGGTTGGCTATACGGATCAGCTTCAAGTCACCGCTACTGCCCGCGTCGACGAGACGCCGATGGCTGACGTTCCGATTGTCGCTACCGCCGGCCCCCTTCGGCTCACCGGTCGCACCAACGCCTCCGGGCAGGTGACGCTCGTCCGATCGATCCCGCCGGACCTGCCGGCCGGCGAGCAAACACTTCGGATTGGGCTGGCAACCACAAACCGCTCGCTTGCGCTCCCGCCGGTGACGCGCTCGCTGACGGTCACCGAGACCCCGACCACACTTACGGTGAGTGCAACGACGTCCACCGCTCCGAATGTGTCCGCCGACAGCACCCAGACGATCGTCTCCGGCCGCCTGCAAACGCCGGTCGGCACGCCTGCCGAGCAACCGATTACCATCCGGGTTGACGGCGAGTCTGCGACGACCGTCCTAACCGATTCAACCGGCGCCTTTGACGCGACGCTTACACTGTCGGATGATCGCCGTCACACGATCACAGCTGCTTACGATGTCGCCGGCACGAATCTGGCGCCGGCAACGACAACCGTGACTGTCGGCACCGGTCTCAGCTCGCAGCAGGTGGCGTTGCTCGGTGGGGGGCTCGTTGGCCTTGTGGCACTCGCGGGCGTCATCCTGTATCGGCGGGGATGGCGACCGGGATCGGTGGATGACGACCCCGACAGTCGCGGTGGGACCGTTGGGTCCGATGCTGGTGACGGGTCTCCGCCGACGACAGCCGCTGACCTGGCGTCTGTCATCGACACGGCCGAGCGCCTGCAGGCAGACAACCCGGATGCCGCCGCGGCGCTTGCCTACGGGACTGTTCGCGCGACGTTGCTGCGTGATCTTGAGGCGCCTCGCGGCGCGACTCACTGGGAGTTTTACCGAACCTGCAAACAGGACGGGTTCAGCGACGCGACCGTCGAGGATCTTGAGACGCTTACCGAGTACTACGAACGAGCAGTCTACGCGCCTGACGGACTCAGTGAGCAGGCGGCGCAGGATGCAATCGCGCTCGCCCGGCAGGTCGCCGC
>CAZVCA010000058.1:0-2072 GCA_964626045.1 uncultured Halobacteriales archaeon
CACGAACCCGTCTGGGCAGGACATTCAAGTTACGTTCACCAGTTCCGAACAGCTTGGAAGGATCACCGTCTCGCTCACGGGTGCGGAATCGGCAACGCTTGAGAGGATCACCTTCACCGAGACCACAACCAACGATAGCACGTATGCCTACGGTGGTACATACTCTGGAAGCAGCGACGGGAACTACACAGCCTCGCTCGACATCGCTGTCGACGGTTTCGGGAATGACGGCGCCGATAACGAATCCGATACCGTAACCGTCGATACGACCGCACCGTCTATCTCGGCGTTCGAAGTCTCGAATCCATCCAATCAGGACATTCACATCGCCTTCAACAGTTCTGAAGAGTTAGCGACGATCAATGTCTCGATCACTGGTGTCGAGTCGGCGACGCTTGTAAAAAATACCTTTACTGAAACTACGAACAACGATGGGACCGTTACCCTCGAGAAGACCTACGTTGGATCGAGTGACGGAGCCTATACGGCCACGCTTGGGGCTGCTACCGACGCGTTCGGGAACAATGGTGCGAGTAACGAGTCAGAGACAGTGATCGTCGACACGACTGCACCGACCATCTCGGCGTTCACCGTCACGAACCCGTCTGGGCAGGACATTCAAGTTACGTTCACCAGTTCCGAACAGCTTACGACAGTTACCGTTTCGATTACGGGTGTGGACACGGCGACGCTAACGGCGACGAATTTCACTGCATTGGCGAACCCCGATAATACCCACACCTACGTGGCCACCTATGCGGCGAGTGCCGACGGCAGTTACACAGCCACGCTTGCCACCGCCACAGACGCCGTAGGTAACGACGGCACAATGGGGCAGACGGCGACTATAGCCGTCGACACGACACCGCCTACCATCTCGGCGTTCACCGTCACGAATCCGTCCGAGCAGAACGTCCAAATCGGGTTCAACAGTTCCGAGGCGCTAACAGCGATCACCGTCTCGATTACCGGTGCGGAGTCGTCATCGCTTGCGACGAATCATTTCAACGGGACCGCGAACAGCGACGGCTCGTACACCTACACAGCCATGTTCGCGGGGCGTAGCGACGGAAATTACACTGCCGTGCTCGACACCGCCACCGACGCGGCCGGGAACGACGGTGCGAATACCGAGTCAGGGACAGTGACCGTCGACACGACTGAACCGACCATCTCGGCGTTCACCGTCACGAATCCAGTCGGACAAGCCGTGGCGATCGCATTCAACAGTTCCGAGGCCCTCGGGGCGATCGACGTCTCGGTCACGGATGCCGAAACGGCGTCGCTGACGATGGGCGACTTCAACGAAACAATTACCGGCAGCGTCTATATCTACGAAATGACCTACGCCGGGTCGAGTGACGGTAACTACACTGTCACGCTAGAGACAGCTGAAGACGCGCTCGGTAATGACGGCGCGAGTAACGAGTCAGAGACGGTGACCGTCGATACGACTGAACCGACCATCTCCGCGTTCACCGTCACGAACCCGTCTGGACAGGCGGTACAAATCACGTTCAACAGTTCCGAGCAGCTCGCGACGATCGATGTCTCGATCACGGGTCGGGAAACGGGGGCACTGACGACGAGTGACGTCAGCGAAACCAACGACGGACCGTACTCGTACGAGGCTACATACTCTGGAAGCAGCGACGGCAACTACACAGCGACACTCGAATCCGCGACCGACGCCTTCGGGAACGACGGTGCGGGTAACGAATCCGGGACCGTAACTGTCGAGACGGCCGCGCCTGCCATCTCGGCGTTCACCGTCACGAACCCGTCAGGGCAGGACGTTCAGATCGCGTTCAACAGTTCCGACCAGCTCGCGACGGTCAACGTCTCGATCACCGGTGCTGAATCGGCGACGCTCGTGAGGAACGACTTCACCGAGACGACGCCCACCAATGGCACATTCACCTACCGAGCCACGCACGCGGGAAGTAGCGACGGCACCTACACGGCCACGCTTGAGGCCGCTATCAACGCCCTCGGTTTCGACGGCGCGAATACCCACCAAGCCAGTGTGACTGTCGATACCGACGTTTCTGGTGGGGGAGGCGGTGGCGGAG
>CAZVCA010000058.1:2172-9281 GCA_964626045.1 uncultured Halobacteriales archaeon
GGAGGCGGTGGCGGAGCGGGCGGTGGCAGTAGCGGAGGCGGCGACAGTGATGACGCCGGTGACGATGATGGCGGGGACGGTGGACCAGCCATTGCCGTCCAAACCGCCGTCCGTCACGGCGGGAACGAGACCCAGCCAGTGGATGCGATCGCCATTCTCGTGACGGGACGACAGCTTCCGGATTCGATGGCTGTCTCCATCGAAACGACCAACCGATCGACACGCGACCTGCCGGCCAGTGTCTCCAGTCTCGAGATGGATTACGCCGGCGGGCCGAACTTCACGATGCGAATCGAGCATCACCCGTCCAATCCCCGGCCGGAGGCGTCCAACTTTTCAGTCGGAACGGCGAGTGCCCCGGTGCAGTATTTCGAGATCGATCATTCCTTCTCGAATGGGGAGGTTTCGGGCACGACGCTCGGCGTGAGTGTGAACCGCTCGCGGCTACGCTCGCTCGGGGCGACAGTCGATGACGTCAGGTTCGCCCGCTATCACAATGGAACCTGGCAGGAATTGCCGGCGACGATCCGGTCGGTGAATGCCACCCGGGCCCTGTTCGCGGTCCAAACACCGGGCTTCAGCCTCTTCGCGGTCGAGGTTCCACAGCCGGATATCTCGGTCACGGCCCTCGCCGTGAACCGATCGACTGTGCAGGTTGGCGAACCAGTGACGCTGACCGCGTCCCTCGAAAACGTGGGCGATCTCGCAGGGAATACGACACTGCCGGTCCAACAAAACGGCACAACGGTCACAAACCGCTCGGTCAGGGTCGCCGCCAATGGGACAGCGCAGGTCTCGATTTCGCGGACCTACCTGGCCCCCGGAACCTACGAGTTGACAGTGGGTGCAGAGAGCACGTCAGTTCGCGTGAACGCTGCCGAGTCGACGGTCCCACCGACGACAACCCAGCCGACGACCACCTCCAGTCCACCGGAGGAACCCACCACGGGTGCGACCACGACCCAGTTCACCACGACCGATACGCTCGTGGAGGAGCCTGCGGCGATCCGATTCCCCTTCGGGGGTGTCGGCGTCGGCGCTGTCATCATCATCGGACTCGGGTACCTGATCTTCCGGGAGAAACGCAGATAGCCACCGAGGCCGTTTTCTCCGGAGATCTCCGTTTTCAGTCTCCGCGACCGAATTCAGGAGAAAACCATAACAGGTTGTGACTATCCTGCAACGGACTGAGCTATCAGAACAGTACCTCCCTGCCCGAGGGGCTCGAGAGCAGGAGATGTGCCGTTAGTCCAAAATCTCACCCGAAGAACTCGTCGATAACCCCTGCAACGCGTTCGGGGTTGTCCTCGGGGACGAAATGGCCGGCGTCCGGGATCGGGCGGAATGCCGCCGCCGGGATCTCTTCGGCCAACCACTCCCCGACCTCGACGTCGAGCCACCCGTCCTTGTCGCCCCACGCGACGAGCGTGGGGATTTCGATGGAGGAGTATAGCGGCTCTATCTCGTCGGTGTACTGCTCGTCGAACTGTGCCACCTGCCGGTAATAGGCCGACTGGCCCGTCTCACCGAGCCACGGCGCCAGATATGGTTCCAGCTCGGCCTCGCTCATCTCGCCGTAAATCGCTGATCGGAAATGCCCGATGAGGAGCTGTCGGTGAATGTGTGCGGGGACCTGCTCGAAGACCTCGATGTTGTCCCGGACGAGCGTCGAGAACGGGGTGACCCATGGCGCTTTGACCACGCCATCCAGCAGCGCCATCCCGCGATACTCGTGGTCGTGAACGAGATGGGCCCGAAGCGCGGTCGTCGCGCCGTAATCGTGCCCGACGACGGTCACCTCGTCCAGATCCCAGAATTCGAGCAGTTCCGAAAACACCTGTCCGTGTGCGTTTGCCGAAACGTCCTGGCCCTCCAGCTGGGCCGACTGGCCGTACCCGACCAGGTCGAAGCAGTAGACCTCCCACTCGTCTCGAAGCTCTCTGATGACGTTTCGCCAGAGGTACGAGGAACTCGGCGTCCCGTGGATCAACACCAGCGGGTCGCCGTCACCGAACGTGTCAAACGCCACGTCTCCATGCGAGGAGTCGAAGGTTTGCTCGAGCGCGAAACCCCCGAGATCGTCCACACGATTCGCCCCGTTTCGATTCGTCGTCGACGTCGTGTCTGAGTCGCCCATGGTCCACGTGTCGATCGCCCGTCTCGGGTGGTAAGGCCCCTCCCTGCTATTTCCGGTCCACCCGACCCAAACCACTAAACCCCGGCGTGTGAGTTACAGTCATGCACAATCGGCCTGCCGGGGATGCGGCCACCCGGGTCCGGGTGGAAATGTCCCGCCCGGAGAACTGGAACGTCGAGGCGACCCGGGGAACGGACGTCGGGATTCTGTGCAAGGGGGTCTTCGGGGAGGCCACGAGCCGTCCAAAATCTCTCAGTACGCTGTATGGGCCGACCACGGCGGCGGTTCGGGAGTCGGTTTCGACGATCCGGGATTCTCCGGCCGTGTACTCGGTCGAGCGGGTGACGCTCCATACGGCCGATCGACACCCCCACTCCCCCGACCGGACCGCAGCGACCTATCTCGTCGAGTACGACCAGAGCAACCACATCAGCGACGCGCTGATCGAACGGGGGTTCGTCCTCGGCGCCCCGATCCGGACCCACCACGAGGTCGAATCCTGGGAGCTATTGACGACGGAGCCCCGTCAGGAAATCACCGACCGAATCGCCGAAATCAGGAGCGAGGCGGATATCGACATCGACATCCGGGGCATCGGTCGCCCGGACGGCGTCGACCGCGGGTCGTTGCCGATCGATGCGCTTTCCCCCAGACAGCGGGAGGTGTTCCAGTTCGCCCGCGAGGAGGGGTACTATGCGACACCGACGAAAGCCTCGGCCACCGAACTCGCCGCGCAACTCGATATCTCGACCTCGACGCTTCACGAGCACCTCCACAAGGCCGAGGCGAAGCTCCTCGATCGCTCGGACTCGCGCTAACCGTCCTCGCGTTCGCGTTGCAGACACGACTCGATGAGTCGCTTCGTCCCACGTCGAATGAGGCCACCGGCTGCCGGCTGGGAGATATCGAGCTCGGCGGCCACCTCGCTGAGCGGTGCCGTCCGCGGCTCTTCGAAATACCCCTTCTCGAACGCGACGAGGAGTGCATCTCGCTGGCTCTCGGTCACCCCGACGTCTGCAGTCTCCAGGCGCCCGTACTCGTTCAGGCGCCTGAGGTCGATCTCGATGTCGTGCTGTCTGGCGTAGTCCCAGAGGTGGTCCAGATCCGCTCGATCGGCCATCCAGACGGTGAGCACCCACGTGGCCCCTTCGTTTTTCATATCGAGGATCACGCCGTTCGCGGCCGAAATGATCGGTGAGAGGACCTTCGCGTCCTCGGTGTACTCGAAGCTGTAGATCGCTTCCTCCGCTCCGGTCTCGATAATTCGCTCGAAGTCGCCGATCGTTTGATCCGCTGCCAACCCCTCCTCGAACCGCTCGAAATCGGTCGATCGGATGTGATAGAAGAACTTCCCCGAGGACGGATCGGTGCCCGCCTCCGACACCGATTTGACTGTCGCACTTGGGTCCTCGCTAACTGTCTCTGTGAGCACGATGTCGGGATGCTCGACGCGGACGACCGCGCTAATTCCAGTCATTGGGGGATCGGGGCGGCAATTCGAGTAGCTGTCAACCGGGCTCCGTGAACCCGACGTTCACTCCTCGGTGCCGGTTTTGTCGTGGATCTTGGCCTGTTCGCGAGCACTGGGATTGGCAGACTCCTTGAACGGCACCTTCGCGACGGTTGCATATACAGGTTCGCCCGGCTCCTCGGTGTATGCATCCGGGAGGTGGACGGCGAACTCGACGTCGAGGTCCGCGTCGTAGATGGCGTCGTTGAGCGGGGCGTCGGTCGCGTCCTGCAGCGTGTCGGCTGGCACGTATCCGAGGCCGATGTTGGTCTCCAGTTCCGGATTCCACCACGCCGAGGTCAGATAGCCACATTCCTCGCCGGTTTCGGGGTCCGAAATGAGCCAGAAGTCCGAGGCCCAGTCCTTGATCGGCTCGCCGGCGATCTTCAGCCCGACCATCTTGTGCTCGAACGGGAAGCCGCCGTTTTCGACGATCTCCTGCTGGCGCTCGAGTTCGGCCTTGCCGACGTAGTCGGCGTCCTTGTCGTCGGGGATCTGGTATCCGAGGTTGACCTGGAACGGCGAGGTCTGGTAGTCCATGTCCTGACCCAGCGAGAGGATTCCGGCGGCGATCCGTCGGGAGTGGGACACCGCGACCGGGGCACCGCCGTGGGCTTTGACCGTCTCGAGGACCGGATTCCACACCGCTTCGGCGTTTTTCGTGGCCTCGCGAACGAAGACCTCGAATCCCTCCTCGCCGGAATACCCCGTCTGGCTCACGAGGACGGGGACGTCGTTGATCGTGGTTTCAAGCAATCCGTAGTAGGGGATCTCGCCGGCCACGTCGCCGATGAGTTCCTCCATCACGTCGAGGGACTTGGGGCCCTGGATCTGCATCGGCGAGACGTCGATCTCGTCGACGTCCACGTCGAAATCGGTGCCGACCGCGACCCCCTGCAACCACTGCATCAGGTCCGAGTCGGCGATGGAGAACCAGAACTCGTCGTCCTCGGGCCGCAGCAGAATGAAGTCATTGAGGATGCCGCCGTCCTGGTTACAGCAGATGGCGTACTTGCCACGCTTCGTCTCGATCTCGGTCGCATCCCGTGTGATGACGTAGTTGACGAAGTCCTCTGCATCCTGGCCCTTGACCCGAATCTGGCGCTCGACGGCGACGTCGAAGAGGACGACGTCGTTGACCAGCAGGTCGTACTCGGCTTCGAGCCCGCCATCCTCGGGGTCGATGTACCCGCGAGGGTGATACATGTTGTTGTATACCGTCCCCATCCAGGCTCCCTCCTCGACGGAGAGGTGCCAGAACGGTGACTTCCGGATCCGGGTCGAGAGCAACAGGTCGATATCCGCGTCACCTGTCTGCCGGAGGTTCCGGGGGATGGTGCGGTCTGACTGGTCGATACTGGGGTAGTTCGGGTGGTTGCTATCGTCTGACATTATTGAACTCCGTCGAAGGCGCAATGACCCGGCGAGGATATCTCGCCCGGGGTATTCGAATCGATGGGCTTCGAAACGGTTGGGTGAGGCCGGCTGCTGGACCGACCGTGGATTCGATCACGATGGCCCGCTCGCCGGGACGATTCCGATGCCCATCCGAATGGAGAAACGACCCGTGACAACATCCGTACGGGCCTTATGAGTATAACACCTTTATCCCATTGCTGGTGGTTTCGCTCCTGATTCGACACGTCAATTGAACTCGTTCCCGTTCGAATTCTCGGGACACTAGTGTTGTGAATGTGTCACGTCTCACAAATCAGTGTGGCTAGCATCTCTCCCGTCCCAGCTGTGCCCGGGTAAAATCGACGCTCTATGATTTAGTCACCAAGAAGGAAATCGCGTCACCAATTCACGGACGGACCATTCCCACGAAAACAGATTGGATGAGTGATGAGGCGCAGAATCACCGGTGGTCGTCGATCCACTCACACCATGCTCGAAAGTCGTTTGCCCCACATTGTTTGGCGATTTGTTGCAACGTTCCGACTCGGACGCGGTCATGTAGCGGAACAGTTACCGTCCGTTTTTCGCCAGTCTTCGGGTGCGAATATTTCAGAATAGCGTGGTCCCCACGAGTTCTGTCAAGGCGGTAGCCGAACTTCTGAAGTACATTGATGATCTCTTCGCCCGAAAAATCCCGTGAAACCTTTCTACTGTTCGAACCACGGCGCATCCGGCTCCGGAGCGCGCGTATCGTCTTCTTGAGCCTGCTTGGTCAACTCGACAGCTTCATCCAGATTTTTCAGCGCCTCTTCCCGGGTCTGGCCTTGGCTGGCAACGCCAGTCTCTTGGTGGATTGCCGACCACCACCCATCGTCCTCCTCGATGAGGCGGATTTCTTGGCCAGTACTCATGGGAATACGTAGGCGGTAATGTCGGATAAACATTCGCCTCCGAAGGGGTGTGCACCCTTGATGCGGTTGGCAAATCAGTGTGGTCTTGAAATGCCTTTAATATCAATCAGGGGAGGATTATTTCGGGTCATTGCTGAATGGATAGCGCGAATGCAGCATCTGTAAGTATTCTTCTATCATAGTAATTTCATGTTGTTATATTCCTGTCGAGAGTGTTGTGGGAACTGATGCCAGAAGAAGTGCTATTCAAAACCGAGGAAGAGATGCCAATAACTGAAATTGCTGAAGCATTGCGCGATGCTGCAGACCAGATCGAAACCGGCGAAGTCAGGTTAGTGAGCGACACAGAAGATCAGATTGTGACCGTCCCGGAACATCCTCGATTCGAAGTCGAACTCGAACGACTCACGGATTCAGAAACCGGTGAACAACGGTACGAACTTGAGTACGAAATCAGGTGGACGAAGTAGCAACTGTGTTTTCCTGATTAACGGTCTCAGTTCATCACCGGATTTTCGTTACTATCTGAATAGAACTATTTGACCGCTGATAAATAGACGGCGCGTTTCGCATGACAATCTGCTCGAATAGTGGGCAAAAAGAGTCGATCGATACAGTCAGCATAAACAGTTGCCTGGAATGAACGAGAGATCGGAAGTTACACATATATCCGACAGCCGCGTCTTCCTCTACCATATGAAATTCTGCGACGAGTGTGGGTCGATGATGCACACGGAGGGCGACACGTGGGTGTGTCGCTCCTGTGAGAACGAGGAGCCGCGGGACTCCCAGGCGGAAGCGGCGATGGCGACCCAGGACGGACAGCGGGACGACGGGGCACCGGACGTGGCCGACGCGACCCAGGATATCACCGAGACGATGCAGGAGCCCTGTCCCGCCGAGGACTGCGACAGCGACCGGGCCTACTACGAGATGATGCCGAAGCCGGGCGGCTCCTACGAAGTTCGGCTGTTCACCTGCGTCGAGTGTGGCTACAAGTGGCGCGAATCCTGACGGCACATCTCGTGGACGCCGCGCCTACTGAGCGGCTGGTTCAACGTCTCGAACACGAAAGAAAAGAAACCGCCGTGCTGCATGGATGGTCTGTATTCAGCAGTCATCTGCTGACAAAACTCCTACACACTCCTCGTGA
>CAZVCA010000059.1:0-5313 GCA_964626045.1 uncultured Halobacteriales archaeon
CCCGCGTTCGGCCCGATGACGTACGAGTTCGACGGCCGTCCCGACGAGCTCGACGAGCTCTCGGACGCGTTCGACGAGGCCGATGAGCTGCTCACGTCGGAGCTCGAAGACCTGATCGACGGCGACGACGTCGGCCGCGGGTTCCACTGACCGGTCGCCGCCGTCACACCGTCGTCACCCACGCCCGGTAGTCGTCGTCGAGGCGGTACACCTCACGGAAGGCGCGCTCGATGAACCCCGCCACCCGGTTCGCGTCCGAGCGAGCGGTGACCACGGCGTTCGTGCCCGCGGCCGCCTCCGGGCTCGCGAGCTCGTCGATCCGGAACTCGGGGAACTCGTCGAGCAGCCCCTTCAGCCGGTCGAGTTCCGCGTCCGTACAGTCCAAGACGAGCTCCGTCCCCGCGAGCTGTATCCACGGCGGGGGCTCGTCGCCGTCGGGGTCGACGTCGACCGTCATCACGTCGCTCGACCGCTCGCGGTGCGCGGCCGCGGCGTCGACGAACAGCTGCAGCCGCTCCGCCTCCGTCGCGGCGTCGAATCGGGACATGTCGGATTTCGACCGCGAGGAGTCTTAAACCATCGCGCTCTGCGGCCGACGGCGTTCGGACGCGAGCCTCGGCTTCGGGCTCCCGGTCCCCGTCGCGAACGCGACGCCCGCGAACGCGACGGTGGCCGCTCGGTGAAACGGCGACGGTCGGACGCCGCGCCCCGAGCGGCTCGGAACGGACCGTGCGGCGCGTTCCGTCGACCCGTCGCCGTTCGCCCCCGAGTCCACGGTTATTAATTGGTGTAGCCAGTACTACCACCGGGTGACGGGCGATATGTACGTCGAGCGGCCGCGGGTGATGGTGGTCGACGACGAAAAAGAGGTCGCAGACGCGTACGCGCTCCGACTGAAAGGCGTGGCCGACGTCTCGGTCGCGTACGGCGGGGCGAACGCGCTGTCGGCGGTCGACGAGTCCGACCCGCCCGACGTGGTTCTGCTTGACCGCCGCATGCCGGATCGGTCGGGCGACGACGTCCTCGCGGAGCTACGCGACTACGACATGCGCACGCGGGTCGTCATGGTGACCGCTATCGATCCGGGACTGGAGCTTCTCGAACTCCCGTTCGACGACTACCTCTGTAAGCCGGTCGAACGCGAGGACGTTCGAACCGCCGTCGACCAGCAGTGTCAGGTGTTGGCGTACGAACTCCTCGGAGCGTACTTCGAGGTCGAGTCGAAGCGGTCCGTCATCGCGGCGGAGCTGCCGCCGGAACGGCTGTCCGGAAGCGAGGAGTTCGCGACGCTCGACGACCGCGCGACCGCGCTCCGGGACCGGATCTGCCGTCTGCTCCCGGACGCCGAGGCCCTCTTGGACACGTTCTCCGGCATCGAGCGCGAGACGTACTGATCAGACGCTCACGGAACGGGTTCTCGAACGACCGTCGGTGGCGGTCCGGGTCCGCCGTGTGACCGCACGGTCCGGGCAATTCGACTCAGCGGGCGAAACTGACCGCGGCCTCGATGTCGCCGCCGTCCAGCGACACGGAGAGATGCCGGGCGGAGGCGGTGAACCGCTTTCGGTGATGGCCGTCGGACGCGACCCGATACTCGCTCGCGACCAAGCCGGCGTCTTGGAGGTCGTTGAGCCGCCGATACGCCGTCGCCCGGGAGACGCCGGCCGCCTCGGCCACGGCGCGTCCACAGCGAGGCCGCTCGGAAACCGCCTCGAACACGCGGCGGGTGTACGCGTCGCCGAACAGGTCGAGCAACTGCTCCGCAGACGGCTCGGGCGTCGACTCTTCGGTGCGATTGCGGGGGGGCTGCTGGCGTGCTGCCATGCGATCACCACGCGTCGGACCGCCCTTGGTAGGAGAGGCTCAGCATGCAGAGTCTCCTGCGACCGGGTGTCTAACTATGCAGACACGCGAGCGGGCCGCGAGTCGAACCGCCGTCACGCCCGCGGGACGACGGCGTCCGTGCAGTGGTGTCTGCTATCGTTCTTCGAGCAGAGAATCCCGCCGTTCACACGAAGACGAAGCGGAAGCCCACCGGCGTTAGCCGTGGGAGGAATCCGACGGATCGGCACCGTCGCGTTCCTCGTAGAACGCTTCCAGCAGTTTGCGCTGGCTCGCGCGCAGGTGGTACAGCAGCGTCGACCCGGTGATATCGAGCGACGCGGCGACCTCCTCGGCCGTGCTCCCCCGCGGCGACCTGAAGTAGTCCGCGAGATACGCCGTTCGCAGGGCGGTCGCCTGTCGCTCCGTGAGGCGCTCGGTCAGTTCGCTCCGGAACTCGCGTTTCGTCGTCGGGAAGCGGGTCCGGTCTCGACGCGAGAGGACGGGCGCGGGACCGTCGTCGCCGATCGCGCCGGCCAGCCGGCGAACGTTCGCGTCCGGCGGCAGTTCGACGACGAGCCGGCCGTCGCCGTCGTCGAACGCCGCCGTCCGAACCGTCGCGCCGCGGTCGACCGCCGAGACGAGCGGGACCGTCTCGTCGAGCGTCACCTCGATCCGACCGTGCTCGGCGTCCTGCCGGCGGACGACCCGAGGGTCACGCGCCGTCGACATCGCGTCCACGGCTTCGACGACGGCCTCCGGGTCCCCCCCGGATACCGTCAGGAAGCACGTGAGACCGCTCTCGTTCGGGGCCACGGTGCCCTCCAGGGTGAGCTCCACACCACAGGCGTCGCTCGCCCGCACCAACGGGGAGTTCGCGGCGAGCCCGAACGCCACCTCGGTGACCGCGTCGGCGAACAGGCGCTTCCGGTTCTGGGTCGCGTTGACCGCGAACCCGGCGAGTTCGCCGAGCGTCTCGAAGCTCGACCGGACGTGGTCGCCGAACGCCGCCTCGGTCTCCGCGTAGACGCCGACGACTCCGTAGACGCTGGACCCGTAGACGAGCGGCAGCGCCAGCACCGACTGGACGCCGTCCGCGAACCCGGCGACGCGAAGCGGCTCCGGAACCGTCTCGTCCTCGCTGACCGACTGTATCAGCTCCGGCTGTTGCCGCTCGACGGCGCGGCGCTCCGGAACGGCCGCGCCCCGCTCGATCGCCTCTCGGACCGCCGGGAACAGCTCTCCGGGATCACCCGCGACGCCGCCGACGATCAGCTCGTCGCCGTCGCCGACGCGCTCGCCGGTCCACGCGAACCGGTACTGCTCTGAGGTCCCCAGCCGCTCTCGGATCGTCTCCAGTATCGCCTCCCGGGAGGTGGCACCGATCAGTCCCTGAACGACGTCGGCGATCAGCCGATCGACGACGGCCGCCCGCTCGGACGCCGCTCGGAGGCGCTCGACGGTTCGCTCGCGCTCCTTCCGTTCCGTCACGTCGGACACGTAGACGGTCGCGGCGTCGTCACCGGGCACGACCGAGACCGAGAGCCACCGGTCGACCGTCGGGTAGTACTCCTCGAACGAGACGTCCGACACCGACGGCCCGTCGAACGCCCGCGGGAGCGACCCCTCGACCGACCGCGGAAACGCGTCGCCGATCGGGACGCCGTCTGGATCGTCGACCGCGAGGACTTCGGCCGCGGAGTCGTTGTACGCCCGGACGACGCCCTCTCGAACGGTCACGATACCGATCGGCGCTTCTTCGAGACGGTGTTCCATCGTGTTCGGCGGGGGACACCGGCCGAGACGGCGTGGGCGTCCCTCGGTAGTCGGTCCCGTCGGCGTACGGGTTAAATTCTGTTCACTCGACGCGAGAGCGGTCCGATTGGCGTGCGGTTCGGCCCACGGGTGTCGGTCGACGGCGGCGCGGCGCACGACCGCCGGGTGATGCCCCGAGAGCGGTGAGCAACGCCGTCGCCGGAACGCCCCGTCAGAGTTCCGGAACTCCCGCGGCGTCGCTCGGGTTCGGCGACCCGTGTTTCGCGCCTCCGAGGTCACCCCGCAGCTGGAGGTACGACGCCGCGAGGATCCCGTAGTACGGCGTCATGAAACCCGCGGTGACGACGGCGGTCATCACTTCCCCGGCGACCGAGAGTCCGAGAAGGCTGAACAGGGGCGCGAGCCCCCCGACGACGCCGCCGAACACCGTCGCCATAACGACGAGGGCCAACAGCCTGAGTCGGGAGCCGCCGGCGAGTGCCCAACTCCGCTTGAGCCCGCCGATGACGCCGCGATCCTCGGCCGCGATCGTGAACAGGATGAACAGAAACGACGTCGCTAAGAACAGTCCGGGGACGATCAAAAACAGCGTTCCCACGAAGACCGACACCGAGACGACGGTCCCGCCGACCAACACCGCGAACGTGGTGCGCCCGAGCCGCCGCGTGGCGTCGGCCGGCATCGTCGATATCTCGTCGAGCGGCTGCACGATCGCGCGAGCGATCACGGCGAAGAACGCGGCCGAGCAGACGAGCAACACGCAAAACAGCGCGAACGCGACCGTCCCCGAGACCGGGAGAACGAGACCGGCGCTCGGTCCCAGTTGCGTGCCCGAGTCGGCCGGGAGAAGCGACGCGACGGCCGTGTTGATCGTCGCCTGCGTGCCGAGTTGGACGATCAGGAACCCGACGAACAACAGTCCGCCCGTCTTCGTGAGCGTTCGCCGCAGCCCGTCGCTGACCGCGCGGCTGAGGTGGAGAGCCATACGCGGCCGTTTGTCGCACGGTAGGTATACTCCCCGAGCGGATTTCCCGGCGAGAAACACGGCTGGCGTCGCGAACGTCGGGTCCGACCCCGCCGGGTTCGCGCCGCGTCGTCTGACTACGGCCGCGCGCGTGGTGTGTGCAGTCGCCACGCGGAGGAATTTAAGTGAATTCACACGGCACACGCACGCATGACAGACGACGGCGATCACCTCCGGCTGCTGGTCGCCGACGGCGACGCCGCGTTCGCCGACGCCGCGGCAGACGCCATCAGGAAAGCGACCCCGGCAGTCGTCGTCGAGGCGGTCACGACCGACGAAGCGGCGATACGGCGAGCCACGGGCGACCGCACGCTCAGCGGGGTCGTCGTCGGGAGCGCGCTGCGGGAACCGATCGAGGTCATCGGACGGCTCAACGAGCGGACGGATCTCCCAGTCGTGTACGTCACCGACGAGATAACCGACCGGAACGCCGTCGCCGACGCCGTCGGGGCGGGAGCGGACGACTACTTCCCGCGAACCACCGCGAGCGCGCAGTACGCGGTCGTCGTCGACGCCGTCACGGACCGTCTCCGGGCGGACGACCCCGTCACCGACACCGCGGCGGAAGCCCGCGCCGCGGAGCCGTCGGATCGGCCGTCGAACCGCCGCGAGCCGTTCGACCGCGCGTCTCGGACGGTGTTCGAGAACGTCAGCGACGGGCTGGTCGTCCACGACCCCGACACCGGCGAGAT
>CAZVCA010000059.1:5413-9217 GCA_964626045.1 uncultured Halobacteriales archaeon
CGTCCACGACCCCGACACCGGCGAGATAGTCGACGCCAACGAGACGTATCTCGGGATCTTCGGGTACGACGACCTCGAAACCGTCCGAGAACTCGGCATCGCCGGTCTCAGTGCCACCGACGAGGGATACACGGAAGACCGCGGACGAGCGGTCATCACCGGCGTCGCCGCGAGCGGGGAGCCGACGACGGTCGAGTGGCGGGTCGAAACGAGCCGCTGCGAGCGGCGATGGCTCGAGGCGACGGTGGCACCCGCGACGATCGGCGGCGAGAGACGTGTGCTCGGCATTCACCGCGATATCACGGAACGGAAGCGCCGAGAGCGGGAGTACGAGCAGATCTTCAACGGCGTCACGGACATCATCGGCGTCTACCACCCCGAGACGGCGGAGCTGCTGGACGTTAACCAAACGATGTGCGACCTCCTCGGGTACGACCGCGAAACGATTCTCGCGGCCGATCCGGCGACGGTCACGGCGACGGAGCTGGGCTTTGACGCCGAGAGGATCGAACGCGTCGTTCGGGAGGTCGCGACGACCGACGAACCGATCTTGGACATCGAGTGGGCGCTGCGGACGGCCAGCGGAGACACGCTGTGGATCGAGGTCAACGCGACCCCGGCGGAGATCAACGGGCAGCGGCGGGTGCTCACGATCGCCCGCGACGTCACCGGACGGCGCGACCGCGAGGAGCGAGTCGCGGTGCTCAACCGCGTTCTCAGACACAACCTCCGGAACGACATCGACGTCATACGAGCGTACGCGGACGGTATCGGGGAGGTCGCCGACCGCGACCGAGTCGCCGAGTACGCCGACCGAATCCGGAACACCGCCGACGGACTGTTACAGCTGAGCGAGAAGGCGCGCACGGCCGAACGGATACTCAGGAACGACGAAAATCAGGAGGTCAAAGCGGTGGGCTCCGTGATCGACTCGGTCGTTTCAGCCGTTCGAAGCCGCGAGCCACGGGCCGCGTTCGACGTCACACACGCCGCCTCGGACGCGCTCGTCGAAACGGAGATCTTTCGCTTGGTCGTCCGCGAGCTCGTCGAGAACGCCGCGGAGCACGGCGGCGACGCCCCGTCTATCACCGTCTCGACGACCCGCGACGACGACGGAACGACGGTCGTCGTCGCCGACGACGGTCCGGGGATACCGGACCGCGTGTTGACGCCCTTTCGGCCGGGGGGCGAAACGCAACGACGCCACAACCACGGGCTCGGCCTGTGGCTGGTCAACTGGGGCGTTCGTCGACTGGGCGGCGGCATCGAGTTCAGACGCCCCGCCGACGGGGGGACGACCGCCCGTGTCCGGCTCCCCGACGAGGGGCGGCGTCCGGGAACGGGCGACCGGTGACCGGTGGGGTATCGACACCAGAGAGGCCGGGCGGACCACGGGCGGACTCCCGGTCGAACGCTCACCGCCGGTCGCGTGACGCGTCCGTCCGAGAACGCGGCACGGACTCGCCGGCGACGCCGGTAGGGCGACTTCGGTCCACACGTGCGTAACACGCGGTGTTCGTTCAGGCAGTCATCTCGAGCCCGGTCAGCTCAGGTTCAGTCGCACGTCACCCATCCGCTTCCCGCGGGCAACGAGCGCGGTGCCGTAGTCGGTGCGCGTCCGATCCCACGCCGCGAGCGCGTCGTCGACCGATCCGTGGCTCGAAAGGGCGTCTGCGAGCGCGGTCGCGTCCCCTGTCGCCTTCGCAGTCCCGGCTGCCGTGTGCGGGCGGGCGACGAACGCGCCGTCGCCAAGCAGGCACACCCGGTCCGCGACCATCGCCGGCACCGCCAGGTCGTAGATCGCCTGGACGAAGAGATCCGGCGTCTCGCCGACGAGCGTCTCGAACACGGGCGGGAGCGTCGCCGCGCGCTCGCGCTGTCGGTGACGAACCGGTTCGCGTAGCCGCCCCGGTGAGACGGAGAATCGCCGTTCGGTACCGCTCGTGTCCGTGAACATCGCACCCCGGTCCCGTCCGTCGAGCGTGTCGTACCAGACCCAGTTGAGCCGACGTGACCCCGGCTCAGTCTCGCCGTCCGGGCCCGGAATGAAATACGCGAGAACGAGCTGATCGGCCCCCTGATAAAACGTGAACGCTCCGTCGAACGCCTCGACGCACGCAGCCGGAAGGTCCGTCTCGTCGACGACGCCACGCCACGCGACGTAGGATGCGAACTCCGGTTCCACGTCGGGACGGAGTTGAGCGCGTGTCGTCGACCGGCCGCCCTCGGCGGCCACGACCACGTCGCCCGTCCGTTCCGCCCCGTCTTCGGTCGTGACGGTGGCCGTCCCGGGCTCTGCGGCTACGACCTTCGTGTCCGTCAGGTACTGCTCGTCGGGGAAGGCGTCGCGGAGCCGTCGGTAGAGCGCGTCCCACGACGTAAACACCATCGTCTCGGACGCGGCACGTTCGACGTCTCCGCTCTCGGCGAGAAATCGGCGCTCGTGCGACCGCGTCGTGATCTCCTCCGGGTCGACGATATCGTGATCGCTGAGGAACCGGCGGATGTTCCGCTGGGCGACGATACCCCCGCCGCGGCTTTCGAGTGCACCCGTCGACTGCTCGTATATTGTCGGCCGGTGTCCCGACCGCGCGAGCGCGATTCCGGTGAAGAGCCCGCCCATCGACCCGCCGGAGATGACCACGTCGAGACCGGTACCGGACCGATGGGATCTGTTCTGAGACACGTGCGTTACTCTGTGTGTGACGGGTGAAAGCCTACGGATCCACCGACGCAGCGTGACTTCCCGTGACGGGAGCCGACCCACCGCGTCGGAGCCGTCGCCCGGGAGCCGCGTCCGCCGTGTGACCGGCCCTCGGTTGCGGCGCAGTCGTCGTCAACGACCCTGTGCTGTCCCGCGGTCGTGGTTCAGCAGTTCCTCGGCACCCTCGTGCCCGGCGGCGTACCCGTTCAGCTTGGCAGCGATCGGCGACTCGCGCAGCTCGTCGTCGCCGTATCCGGCCGCCTCGAAGGCGTCCATGAACGACGAGACGGACCGGAGCGTGTACTTCTGGTGGTAGTCTTCGGCGAGGTAAAACCGCGAGAGCTGTTCGATGCGTGTTTCGATCCCGTCGGCAGCGAGTCCCCGGGTCGTGAGGAATTCATCGAGGACCGCCCGCTGGTCTTTCGTCGCCGCGAACGCGATGTTCTGATACTGCGTCTTTCTGGGCTGGCGCTGCGGGTCGTGTGAGTCGAACACCCGACCCAAGAGGCCTCGATACGGTATCGTGTCAGGATCGAACTCGACTTGGAACACTTCCGTGTGGTCGCCTAACGCCTGATACGTCGGATCGGTCTTTGTCCCGCCGGCGTACCCGACCCGGGTGCGAACGACGCCGTCCATCGCCCCGAACTGAGCGTCTGGTCCCCAGAAACACCCGATACCGAACGTCGCCGTGGTAGTCGCTGCACTGTCCATCGCCCGTCGGTCGTACTCGCGTATCTGTGTTTCTGTGAGCGCCATTGGTGTCACCAGTCGAGAGAGTCGCCGAAGCGCAGTTCCGATCGCGCCGTGGTAGTGTTAGTCAGGCTCACAGCCATATATACTGCGTGTCGATGTCCGTGCGCAGTCGACAGCTGACAGCCACGAGAAGAAAGTCGTATGCGGACGGTCCACAGATTTCTAAGATTCAAAATCCCATGTGATACTGTTTCCAGATAACCTTCTTGACTCCCCCGTCGAGGCACGTTTCAGCTGTCAAGAGCTGAGAGTACAGAACTCGCACGGTTACAGTCCGTGCGTACTACGCATGGGTTGGGGCGGATTCGAACCGCCGGCCTGCTCCGTGTGAAGGAGCCGTCATA
>CAZVCA010000060.1:0-8730 GCA_964626045.1 uncultured Halobacteriales archaeon
ACTACGCCATGATATAAAGAACAAGATTCAAGTTGTCCATGGTTACCTCCAACTGACCTTTTTACTCACACCCTGCGAACCGCTACCTATGAACCCCCTCGTCTCGGATCTCATGGAAACCGACGTCATCACCATCGGGGCCAACAGCACCCTCAAAGACGTCGGCGCGAAATTTTACGAGACGGGAGTCGGGAGCCTGATCGTCCACTCCGACGACGGGGTTCCGATCGGGATCATCACGCCCGAGGACCTCATGCAGGCGATCACAGAATCCAATCGCACGCTTGCCGAAATCGTCGTCACCGAGTATATGACCCGGCCGCTGGTCACCATCCGCGAGGATCGAACCGTCCGGGCCGCCGTCCGCCGGATGAACGAGGAAAACGTCGAACAACTGGCGATCGTCCAGGACTACGAAGTAAAGGGCGTCATCTCCCAGAAAGACGTCATGAAGGCCTACGAATCCCTGATCAAAGCCGCTCACGCGTCCGAACAACAACCGAAGGGCGACTGAGCTACTCGCTGTAGCGGGGTGTCGCCAGGTCGATCATGGTCTGCAGGCCCGGATCCGCGGCGTGCACCCGCGGCACCGCGTTGACCACGACCGCCGGTGTCGTCACGTCGCCATGGAAGCCGCCATCGACCGTGACCGAGAGGTCCGGCGTCCCGCTGATCTCGATCTCGTCCCGCGGGTCGTCGGCTCCCAGGTACATGCTCAAATCGAGTTCGATGGCTGGTTCGCCGTCCACGAAGCCGGTGCCGACCTGATGAATGCCGGCCACATCCCCCGGCTCGGCAGTGAAATACTCGCTTTCGGTCCGCTCCTCGACGACGACCGGCTCGATCGTCTCCTCGATATCGGTCAGATCCCATCCGAGGGCCGCCGCGAGCATCGCGATCGACTCCGGCAGTCCGACGTGGCCGGCTTCGGGGGCGATTTCCTCACGCCAGGTCGCCTCCGTGAGCCCGGCGCCGACCTTCTCCTGGAGCGGTTTCCGGCGCTGGCTCGCGTTCTGGACTCGCGTGACGCTGACCGAGTCGACCTGCTGGCAGGGGGTCGTGAGCACGGCCGGCAGCGTGTCCATCGCGAATCCTGGATTGATACCCGTCCCGAGGACGGTCTGCCCGTGCTCGACCGCGAGGTCATCGATTTCTGCAGCCGCGTCCGGGTTGTGATACCAGGGATAGGATAATTCCTCCGTGGTCGACACCACGTCAGCCCCCGCATCGACTGCGGCTTCGATCTGGGGAGCGATTTTCCCCACGTCTGAAATGGTCGAGTGAAAGACGACATCGGGCTCGGCCGCAAGCGCCGCCTCGGGTGACTCCGAGACGTCGACGCCAAGAGTGGTGTCCAGATCCGCGATTTTTCCCAGGTCCTCGCCGACCTTTGCCGGGTCGATGTCGATCGCCCCGACGAATTCGATGCCGCGGTCGTGGGCGACCTGTACGATGCGTTTCCCGATCGGTCCGACGCCGAATTGGACTGCAGTTGTTGTCATAGGATGTCCTCCGCTGTGAGCTCCGCGATGATCTCCCGACTCGATGCGAGCAGGTCCTCGATCTGTTCCTCGGTCGTCTGGTACGAGATACTTCCCATGTGGCCCGGCAGGTGGTAGTGTCCGCGGTCGATGAGACGGTGATGGAAGGCCAGGAGCGCTTCCCGGTTCGTGGCCTGTTCGACGGCGCCGACGTGTGTCAGTGGTTCGGTCGGTTCGAAATGGGGGCAGAACAGGGAACTCGTTCCCAAGACCGTCGCCTCGACGGCCAGATCATCGAAGATCTCGGACAACCCGTCTCGAACGCGCTGCGCCTGCGATTCGGTGTACTCGTACACTGGCTCGGATTCGATCACGTCCAACGTCGCGAGCCCGGCTGTGGCGGTCATGGGGTTCATCGTGAACGTTCCACCGCCGGCAAGAATCGCTTCGTCAGGAGCGACGCCCGTCGGTTTCGTCGCTTCGAAGAACGCGTCCCGGCCGGCGAGGCCCCCGATCGGCAGCCCTCCGCCGGCAACTTTCCCGAAGGTCGTCAAATCGGGTTCGACGTCGATTCGGGCCTGATAGCTCCCAGGAGAAACCCTGAAGCCGGTCACGACCTCGTCGAAAATCAGTCTGGCGTCCCTGGATTTGGTCTCCTCGCGGAGGAATTCCAGGAAGGATTCCTCACACTGGACGCCGCCCCCGGCAAGCAGCATCGGCTCGACGATGACACCGGCGACATCGTATTCTTCGAAAAGCGCCGTGACCGCATCCACGTCATTCACGGGGAAGGGGTGGACGTGTTTCTCGACGCCTGGGGGAAGGCCCTGGGTCGTTTGCCGATCAAACGGGGAGTGAACGCCCTTCGCGAGGTCGGTGTTCCCGCCGTGCCAGCCCCCTTCAGCCTTGAGGATGTGATCCTTGCCGGTCGTCGCTCTGGCGATTCGGACGGCGTACATCGTCGCTTCGGTCCCTGAGGACGTAAATCGGAGCCGCTCAGCTGCCGGAAAGTGCTCGAGGATCTGTCGGCCGAATTCGAGCCCGGTTTCGTTCGGGAGGCCGTAGTGCAGGCCGTCAGCAGCCTGGTCCTGGACCGCCTCGACGACGTCCGGATAGGCGTGGCCGAGGATGCTCGCCTGGTGGTTCATCCAGTAATCGACGTACTCGTTCCCATCCGCGTCCCGAATCGTGGCTCCCGAGGCGGACTCAACGTAGAGCGGTTGTGGGTCGTGATATCGAATGTTGTGTGAGACACCGCCCGGGAAAACCCCCGTTGCCTGCTCGTGAAGGTCCTGGCTCCTGGACTCGCCCCGGGAATGGTCGTCGTAAGTACCCTCGCCCATATGCTGGCTTCGTCGGGTTGGGGCATTACCCTTTGGTTGGGGTGGGTGGAATGGAACCCGACCGAAGCATTAGGTAGCTGCCTCGCCAAGGAGTACCATGGCCCTTCCGTCCCTGACCGCGGGGATTCCACTTGCCGTCGCGCTCGGGATCGGCGTGATCATCGGGATGGAACGGGAGCAAAGCGAATCGGCCGGTATTTTTGCCGGCAGCAGGACGTTCCCGTTGTTTGCCCTGTACGGGGCCCTTGTGTACGCCTTCCTCCCGGAGGCGTTCCCCGTCGCGCTCCTTGCCATTGCGGTGCCGTTGACTGTCGCGTATGCGGGCAAGGTGTATTTGACGGCCGATCTCGGTCTCACGACGCTCGCGGCGGGACTGCTGACGGTCGTCCTGGGAGCGATGGCGGTGCATTCCGACCGCGGGATGATCGCAGCGATTGTGGTGACAGGCGTGGTTGCGGTGTTACTAACCTCAAAGGGCCCCATTCATAAGATAGCTGATAACATTGGGGATGGCGAGCGGCAAGCGAGCGTGAAGTTCATCGTCGTGGTGTTGATCGTCTTCCCGTTGCTGCCGAATCGAAGCATGGACTCCCTCCTGGGGCTGAACCCTCGGTACGTCTGGTTGATGGTGGTTCTCGTTTCCGGGCTGAGTTTCGGGGCCTACCTCCTGGGCCAGACACTCGGCGCTCGGCGTGGGATCGCTATTACGGGAGTCATCGGCGGGTTCGTTTCCTCGACGGCGACGGCCGTGTCGATGGCCGAGCGGACGAGGGAGACACCTACACTCTATCGCGTGACCGCCTTTGCGGCCGTCATCGCGTCGATTGTCATGTTCCCCAGGGCGCTGGTCGAGGTGGCGGTGATCAATCCGGAGTTGTTCCCCATGGTGGCGATCCCGATGGGAGCGATGACGATTGCCGGGTTGGTGATCGGCGGCCTTGTCTATTGGCGGACGGACTTCGAGCAAGCGGTCGAAGCGCCGCTCAAGAACCCGTTTCACCTGCGGACGGCCCTGATTTTCGGGGCCGTGTTCGCCGTCGTCCTCCTGGTTTCAGAGTACGCGAACGCCTGGTTCGGCGTCTCGGGTATCTACGGGACGGCGTTTGTCTCCGGGTTGGCTGACGTCGATGCGATCACGCTTTCCTTGAGCACCCTTGCGGCCGAGGGCGAGATCACAAACGCCGTGGCGACAACCGGGATCGTCATCGCGGCCGTGGCAAACACGGCCGTCAAGGCAGGCATTACGTGGGTCCTCGGGACCCGTCAACTCGGCAAACTCGTCATCACGACACTTGGGGGCGTTGCCTTGCTCGGGATCGGGATCGTCCTCGTCATGTGAGAAGGGGCGGTTCGTTCGGGTATCGGAATCCCGATTGTGGCACCGCCGAATGGTCACGCAATGGAACCAGGCGAACGCGTCGACCGATTCGACGAGGTGAGCGAGTACGACTCCGCCGCGTTGTTCAAGCCGAAAGTGCCGGCGCTCGTGGTGAGCAACAGCGACGACCAGGGGCCAAACGTGATGACGGCGACCTGGTGGATGGTGGCCGGGTACGACCCGTTCCGTTTCATGCTCGCAGTGAGCCAGGAAAGCTTTACATACGAACTGATCGAGGCCAATCCGGCCTTTGTCATGGCGGCTCCCTCGACAGACCTGGTGGATGCGTTCACCCTCGCTGGCATGGTTAGCGGTCGTGATCTCGACAAAATCGACCATCTGGATCTGGCGACGGTCCCCGCCCAATCGATCGACGTCCCGTTGCTTGCCGACGCCGTCGGCAACCTCGAACTCAGTGTCATCGATTCCTTCGAGGACGACGATATCACGTACTATCTCGCGTCCGTCGAACACGCCTATGTCTCCGCTGGTGGGATGGACGGCCGGTTGCTCTCACTCGAGAACGACATTTTCGCGTACATGGGTAGTGACTGGGCGGACGACGAGGTGGCAAAACACCGCTATTATGCGGCCCTGGAGCCGGAGAATCGCCAAACGTATCCGGGACGGGAAGTCATCGAAGGCCTTCCGGACTCGCTTCGCGAGCAGTTCCAGTGACGGCAATTTTGCCATTGGGTCCCGCTTCGGAAATCGGGCTGCCGTCCTCGGCCTATTCGGATCCGTGAGCAGCCCGTTCAGCCATCAACGAGGTGGCCCGGCCGGCCCAGTTGCCCCAGATGAAGCCGGCTGTCACCACGACGGCCCAGACGAGAAAGTTCGTGAAGAGGCCGACGTAAATCCCCTGGAGCCCCCATCCAAGCGGGAAGGCGAGGAGGGAGGAAAGCCCCAACATGAACCCGAACGTCCCGATTGCTCTGGCGTAAAACGGGGTCCGTGTATCGCCAGCCCCGCGTAAGCTGCCGGCAAAGGGTGAAAAGAAGCCGAAAAACACCATCGACACGCCGAAAATGCGGGTGAAGGTGATGGCGAACTCCTGGGTCGCCGGATCGCCGGTGAACAGGCCCACAATCGGCCCGGCAAAGCTCACCAAACCGGCTCCGGCGATGGTCATCGTTAGCACGCTCACGGTGGCGATTCCGAAACCGATGTAGCGAGCCTCCCCCGGGTCACCCTCGCCGAGGGCCTGACCGACGAGGATGCTCGCAACCGTGTTCATGGCCCGATAGATTGGCCCCGTCACTTGTTGATACACGCGCCGGCCGATATGATACGCGGCGGTGACTTCCGTCCCGAAGACGAGCAACAGGGCGTTAAAGGGGAAATTCGCCACGGAGGTGCTCAGTCCCTCCGCGATGTTTGGAAGGCTGATGCCGACCAGCTGTTTGGTTATCGTGACGGAGTGCGGTCGGGCAAACGCTGGTCGCGTGATCGGACTGGCAATGGCGAGGACGACGGCAGCGGCTTCGAGTATCCGGGCGAGAAGCGTCGCAAGACCGATGCCGAGGATCCCGAGTCGCGGGATGGGCCCGACACCGAGCGCGAATCCCACGGTTCCGATGGCGTTGATCAGACTCGCCCCGCCGTTGACCACCATCGGGGTGACGGTGTCGCCAGTCCCCTGCAGTGATCGGGCGCCGACGAGCCCGACGATCCGGAAGGGCGAGGCAGCGAGAATGAGTGTCAGGTAAATGCCCCCGAGCTGGACGACCCTTTGTTCGGCTCCCAGCACACTGATGAAAAAGTCCGCAAAGAACAAACCGAGGCCGATGAGCGGCACCCCGATCAGGAATCCGAGAATGAGGGCCTGTGTGATCGCCCGGTTCCGGGTCGTGGTCGCGTCCCGACCGGTGTCCTGGCTCGAGAGGGCGATGGCGCCGGTGCCGAGCCCGAGACCGAGTCGCAACGGTATCTGTCCGTAGAGGTCCGCCAGGCCGATTGCGGTGACATAAGCGGGTGCAAACAGGCCAGCGACGATGATATCGACCGTCCGCATGAGCGTCGTGAAGCCGTGTTGCACCGTGATCGGCCAGGAGAGCGCCAGGACTCGCCGCCAAAGCCGACCGAGTCGCCGATCCACCAATGGCACCTTCATTCTCAGTCCGTGGTCTCCTCCGGTGTCGAGGGGAATCGGGCGGTGTTTGTGTTCCGTTTTTCCATTTGCGGGTATCTACGGCCTTCGTGAGTCGTCGGGTGTGTAATTCTCGATTACTGGCGGTTGACAAAACTGTGTTCACTTCCAGGAACCGGCCGGTCCGGGAATAGGCATTGTTACTTTCAGCAGTTCGGAATCCCCCTCAATACTTACAACCAGACCCCGAATAGTGCTCAATAGATCGGCTCCCGAACAACGCATCCGATCCGCAATCAATCCCTTCCCATGAGCGAGGACGACTACAAAACCGAAGCACAGGCGATGGACAGTTCGACCCGCCAGTACATTTACGACCACGCGACGACCTACGGTGGGCTCGAGGACCAATCGATCCCAGAATTCGTCGATCAGATGGTTCGCGAGGTCAAAGCGGGGGCGGACGAGTATTTCGATATGTCGGAGCTGGCGCTCCGGCAGGCGATTTTGGAAGAAGTCGCCGATGCGGTTGCAGATATGGCCGAGGAGGGGTACGACGACTGGTTTTGAACGCTAGACGAGCCAGGAACGGCCGAAGGCGTGATCGCGACCGGTCGCGCCCTGATTACACAGCTGGCCGTTCGGCGACGATCGTTCCGTCGATCCGGAGTTGGACGGTCAGGTTCGCTGGATCGTCGTCGTAGGTTCGCAAAGGCACGAGGAGCGTTTTCGTTTCGCTCGGTCCGAGTGTGACCTCTCCGACCATCGCGTGGCTGCTGTTTTCGACGAATCGGACGGCGATGCTCCGGTTGGTCGCTTCCTCGTCGTAATTGATGAGCGCGATTGTCGTCATGACAACGCCATTGTCGACTGTCGTGTTCCGAATCTCGCCGGCGACGCCGGTTTGCGGAGCGGTCGTGGTCGGAATCTCCGTCGTCGATTCTGGCGGTGTCGCTGTTTGTGTGGGCGTTTCTGGAGCGGCGGGCGTTTCAGCAGGTGTCGTCGTCTCTGCCGGGGATTCTGGAGCCGGAGCCGCACACCCCGCCACGAGCACGAGCAGTACGACGAAGCCGACTCGGAATTTCATTAGCTGATGTTAGTCTCCTGCGATAGGAAAGGTTTCGATTGGGGGTCCGATCCCGGTTTTAGGCACAACCGATCCGGCGAGACGTCGATTGCCTACGCATGATATACGGTGAATCAGTCAGGCTGTGATGCCGGCCGATTCGTTAGGTACCTATCGACCATCCAGACCAGGATTGCAGCGACAGCGCTGATGAGCACCACCCAGCGATCGGCCGGCACGTACCACCCCGGCGTGATCCCTCGCCATGAACTGAACGGGTAGAAGTACAGGTTCGTAATCGTGAGTCCGTCGGCGTAGGTTTGGGGGATATCGACGACAATGTGGAACAGTGCCCCAGCGAGGAGGACTGCAAACCCCCGACGTTGATCGATCGTCCGGGTAAAGACCATCCCACCAATGCCAGAAAGCAGCAGGATTCCCGCCAGCGTGTGCAACCCGTTCCAGGCAAACGGCAGGCCAGTAATTTGGGTAATCGTCTCGTCGGGAACGATCAGATAGAAGCGACTCAGATCCGGCAGGATCGCCCCGATCATCCCGACTGCGACCCAACGGGAATCGAACCAGCGATGGTGCCAGGTGGCGGCGGTCCCGACGGCGTACATCAAGAGGACGTGGGTGAGCCATTCGGCCATCACTGATCCCTCCGTGGCTCGAACCCCAGTTCTCGAATATTGACCCGCCAGTGTCGCAGGAACACGGTGATCCCGACTAACGCGCCGAGGAGTGAGCTCCCGTACACGTAGATCCGATCGCGAGTGTGTCGAAAGTCTACCACGATTCGATCGGCCGCGATCGTCGCCCCATCGGAATCGACCGTCCCATAGACCTGAATAGCGTTGCCTGCGAGTTCGACCTTGTTTCGAACTGCTGCATCGACGCCGGTCACGGCAAACGTCTGTTCGGGGCTCCCAGCGAGGGTACCATCCATTTCCAGCTTCTCGCCGTTTATCGATTGAACTTCTCCGAAGAGGAAGACCTGTGTGTCCTCATCGACGTTCGGGGTTGAGTCGATAGCTTCCGTGCTCGGATAGTCATACAAATCGGCGGAGGCGTATTGAACACAGAGTCCCCCGGTCGTGAGTAGTAGGATGGAGATAAGCGCGATCCGATATTTCGCCTGCATCCCTGCTACAAAACTGGGTGATCCGGCGACCCCAAAAACGCGTTGGTCGATGGCTGGACGTTTGTTCTCGTTCGACGCGACCGAAGGGAGTCGGGCTGTGTTTTCCCCCACGTTTTTGCGACCGAGCGGTTCGCGAAGCGAACCCGAGGGAGTAAAACGTGGAATGGATTCGGTGGGATTCCCGCGAGCGAAGGAACTGAGCGAGTGGGAAGACGGCGAGGAAATGAGT
>CAZVCA010000061.1:0-8566 GCA_964626045.1 uncultured Halobacteriales archaeon
TTTTTGATCGCCTCGTATTGCTCGGGCATAACGCGCCTTACGTACTCTGCCCCGTCCCAGTGTTTTGCCCCTGCTCCGCCTTGGGCGTGCCGGGCTTAGAGGGAGCGCCGGGGCCGTTTATGCTGCCGCCCTGCTGCGTATCCCCGGGACCGCCCTGGGGCATCATCAGGGCCTGCTTGAGCCGCTTGGCCTGCTCCTCCGGCAGCCCCGCCTTGACCAAGATGTTTAGCGCGGCGTCCAGCTCGCTCTCGCCCATGCGCTCAACGACCTCCTTCCAGTTGCGGAAGTTGAGCGTCTCCAGAAGGGCCCGGCGATCAATGGCGCCGAGCTGGTAGAGCTGAACAGCCTGCTGCTGTTCCTGGGACTCAGTCCGGGCAACGGTGGAGCCGGACTCGACGATATACTCGAAATCCATCCCGGCCAGATCCACGCCGCGGATCGTCTTCTGCGTATCGTTGACCGTGATCTGCTCCGTCTCCGTGCCGAAATTCTGGTAGAAGCTGATGAAGCAGCGGCCACGCTCGCGGACGATATGATCCACCGCCCGGATCTTGGAGCGGACGAGCACGGCGGCTCGCTCTTGAAGCTGCTGGATGGCGCTGGCCGCGATGACCCCGCCGGGCTGCTCCCCGCGCTGCGCGTCCTCGATCTGGCTGATCCGGTCGAAGAAGGTGAGCAAAGTATTGAGCGCCTGGAACAGCCAGCTTGGCGGCGTGGGCATGTCCAGCCAGCGGATGCCAAGGCTCGTCTGATAGCTGTTCGGCTGCAGGACGAGGCGGGGCACGTAGCGGATATGGCTCTCATTCAGCCCGGTGTCCCGGGGCAGAATGAGCGGCGGGTGCATGGACATTCGCAGGTAGCTGGTGATCGTATTCCACAGGTCGTCGATGGCGCTGTTGATGTCACCGACAAGCTCGGCCATGGAAAAGCCCCACGGCGAGTGTGGATCCTCGTAGGAGGTTCCCTTGAAAAATGGGAACTTGTCGTAGAGATAGGTCCGCTCCACGAGGCGCTGCGGCAGCTCGGGATTGATGTTCGGATTCATGGTGTCGGCCAGGACGATGTGGCCCTGATTGGTGAGCGTCACCACCCGGACGTTACCCGGATAGCGATACTTCTCGGTTCGGATCTCCTCGAAGATCGGCTCACCGGTGTTCTCGTCCACGGCCTGCATCCCGGTTCCCTCGTCGATCACCGGCTCGTATTCGATCTCGATGAAGGTGGAATAGTCCCTGATCCAGATCTCGATGACGAGGCATTTGTCTTCCAGTGAAGGACGCCCACCAGGGCCGGGATGCTGAGTGGGAAGGTAGTTGCCGGAGGCATTGATGCTGTGCTCGTTCGTGCCAGCGGGAACGATCCGCTCCTGCTCGCGCTCCTCTCCAAGCACGGAGTAGGCGTCCTCGGCAACAATGCCCTTGACGCCGTATTTCTTCTCCGCGACCTTGGTATTCATGGTGTATTGGTGGATCACATACGGCGCGTCGTTCGGCGTCTTGTAGTGCCCCGGCGCCTGGAGGAAAGCCATCGGGTCGAGCACCACCGCGTCCGGGGAGCCGCTCCGGCGGTGATAGACCATCTTCTCGATGGTCACGCCGTAGACCTCCTGCTGCGTGACGCTGCGAGACAGGCTCTCCTGCTGATTCTCGGCGTTGTTCCAGAGTTTCAGCTTTTCAGTCAGGGCGTCGTCGAACTGCGAGGACAGGCCGGACACGGAATGGGCCGTGGCCTGGGGCGATCTGGCCGTGATGTTTGCGACCGTGCGCTGCACGTTGGCCGTCAGGATGGAGAGGGAGAGCTTCTTGCTGCGGCCCTTCTTCACGCCGGGGAGGAGATCAACGGCTGTCGAATTGCCCGGGCGGAAATGGCGGTAGTTGTCCATCCACCGCTCTTTGAGCCCCAGGCGTTGCCGCTCCTGCAGAGCCGCTTGGTAGAGCTGGAAGAAGTAGGCGCCCACGTCCGGGTCGCCCTTGGGAGGAAGGCTGGTCAGGTTCCACTTGTTCGGGTTCCTGACCCCTTTCGGATTGATCCGCGCCGTGCCCTCGTTCGCCATAAAAAAAGCCTCGTCGGACTAGTGTGCTGTCCGGCGAGGCCTTGATCGGCGCTGCCTGAAAATATGATCGGCGCTGCCAGGAGGCGAGTGCCTAAAAAACAGAGTTTTCAGTTAGTTGTTGCCGGGCGTCCCGCCCTGATACGGCCAGCCGCTATCTAGAATACCGGTAAGCGCCAATGCGCCTTCCGGGGGCAGCTCCGTATGCCCGGCCCCGGCGCCCGAAGAACTCGCTTCTCGAGGCGCCTCGCTCTATGATATGCAGGGCCGGCGTCCGGCCCGCGACCAGGGGGCAAGCCCCTGGGATAGCAGTCAGCCCCCCGGCCACGCGCCGGGGGTCCGAAGGAGAGTCTTCGTCCAGGGGTTACACCCTCTTGAGGCCGTGTCAGGTCGGCCCCATTCTCCACCCCTGGTGGGAGCAGCCGGTCGGAGGTTACCCCGATACTCGCGGCGCCTCGGCGGCGGGCGCCTCCCCGATACTCAAAGCGCCTCGGGGCGGGCGCTGATATGGAAAACTTAGTTATGGATCTTGTCGTATTCCCCGTCGCGCACGCGCTCGAGCATGGCCTTGCCAAAGCCGAAGATCCGAATGAGCGCGACGATCAGGGCGTTTACCTTCTTGCTGTCATCACTCATCGGATTTCTCCTGGTTCAACTGCTTGAGCGCCTCGCGCTTTTTCTTGGGCCTGCCAGGGCCCTTCTTCTTGGGACGCTCGCCAATGTTCTCCCCGGAGAAGAACTCGAACTCCGGGCTATAGTCCGCGCCCTTGGGCCGGGTGGCCCGCTCGAAAGCCTTGGGCCCGGTCCCGCATTTATCGCCGCTATCGTCATACCATATTGTCCGACCGTGGACGTCGGCGTAAGGAGCGCCGCACCCGGGACAGACAAGGTCGGCCCCGGCAACGGCGGGATCGTTCGTTGGAAATGAGGACCAAGCGTTCAAGCGGTAGAAAGCAAGGAGCTTGAACCACGTCCCGTCCGGGCGCTGGTGCGGATCATACCGATCCGCCAGAACCATGTGATAACGACCGCCGCACGCCGCGCAAGGATAAATACCATACGCCCTCATCCTATGCTCCAACCTTTTGATCGAGATCCACGAGGATCCTGCCCTGATCGTAGTACGTGGCCCGGAATTTACCGTTCCTGGAAAAATCGAAGTTCTTGCGGAAACCGATAAAGGACAGCTTCGCGTCGCCGCTGTTCCTGTGCGTGACCGTGAGCTGCATGTGCCGCGGGTTGTTCTCGTTGAAATCCAGGACGATGATATTGTTCCGGTGATCGTAGAAAAGCGTCACCCGCTTATATTCGCTCAGATCAAAGTCGCGAACCGCCTCGGTGTTGATGTAGAGATTCTTTTCTGTGAGCGATACGCAAGGCTCGGACGGGCGCCAGCATTGATTGACCCGGCACGGGTCGAACGCTGTGATGCTCGATGGATCAATCCGCTTTTCGTCCTGCTGTGGCTTTACTTCTGTGTTCCGGTCCATTCCCTGATCCTTGCCTAGCTCTTCTTGAGCGATTTTCTTCACTTTTTCCACGAAGGAGCTGACAGGCTTCTTCTCCCTGTCGGACAATAAAATGTTATATGCCGCCCGGCATATCGTACATTTGTCGCACTCGTATTCAAGCTGCAGGCAGTGTTTCCTCGTTTCAGCGCATTTTTTAGCCGTCGTGACAGTCCCGCATTTCTTGCAAAAGAAGGATTTGTTGTCCTTGATAAACTTCGACTGCCGCTTCGCCTCGCGCTCCATGTCCGAATAACAACTTTCCGAATGTCGCGGCTCCTCCTCCCCTTGCCCCCAAGCATCTTCTGTAAAGGGCATCCGCGTTTCTCCTTGGGTCTAGGTGTTACCTTCCTCCGTCGATTCTTCGCTATTCTGCTCGCCGGGCTGCGGCCCGACAAACGTAGGGTGCTGGCCGTTATACAGGTCGAGAAATCGGCTGTTCATCTTGGATACGTCCGCTCCCATGGACAATTCCTCGTCGTCACCTTCGTCCGGCCCGGAGAATGTCGTCGCCTGCTCGCCGTGCTCATCTTGAGCCACTGCGCTCTTGGGCTTGCCGGGAGTGACAAACAGGCCCTCGTGCGGCTCGCGCTTTGTTCGATACACGAGGAATCCGCCCAGGGCGACACCCGCCAAAACGAGGAGAGCGTTTATGTTGCCAAGAATAATTATGAGAGCGAATGTCGTGAACTTCATGGATGCTCCTTGAACTTTACCTGCCGTCACCGTAAACCGTGTCTTCCAGGTGACGCAACCGGTCCTCGACGGCTCGGAGCCGCTCGTTATATTCCCCACACCTCATCGTCGGCACTGATCGAGTCCTGCATCGGATCATCCGGCAAATCATAGTAGGCGACAGGCAATGAAATATCCTCCTCCTGCGATCCGACTGAGGCGATCTCCTCATGCTCTCTCTCCATGGGTGTTTTCGGAACCTGGATATCCAGGGTGGACGATCCCTTGCCCGGGCGGGAGGCGCAGACATACCGCGTCTCATCAGCTACGTGATCCTCGCCCGTGGTGTTGGATACCAACACCTTCTCTGCGAAATAGAGCCTGGATTGCTCAACCTCCAGATTATAGACGAGCTTCTTTTCGCTGCCGGCGTAGCTTTTTACGACACTCGCTGCCGCAGGCTTCTCGTTTCTTTTTGGCATGAAAGGTCTGGCCGCAGACCTTGCACTGGAACTGATAGCCATATCCGTATCGCTGCCTGCGCAGCTCCCAACCGCACTTAGGCCCGCACGTCTCCGCGGTTCGTTTCCCGTGGCAGCCAGTTCGATATTTTTTTCCGCAGATCGGACACTCTTTCCAGACAAAGTATTCATTCTCAGAGCGTCGTTTCTCTCTGCACTCATCGCAGTAGTATCTGCTATGATGTCGTGCTCTAAAAGAGCGGCCACAATCTGAGCACGTAAATTTTCTTTCGGGAGTTCTTTCACGCATTTTGCGAGCATTGTCCCGAAGCTGAAGTTTTCCCTCTGGAGAACGCCGCCATGCAACAAGTGCTGGACTATTTGCGGGATGGTTACCGTGTTCAACTCTTTTTTGGTAGTGTCGTCGAGCGTGATCGCTCTTAGCAATGAGTTCAAGGTTTTCAATGTCGTTGTTCGATGTGTTGTGGTCTTTGTGATGGACGTGGTATCCTGCAGGGATTTCTCCGTAGTGATCTTTCCATACGAGGCGATGGAGTAGCGTCGTGCCAAATCCATGCCGCTTATTAGTCGTTTGATGACACTCGAAGTATCTCCTTCCAGGTTTTCTTCTAAACTCGACGCCTCGATAATGGATTGCATCTTGTGACATACACTTTCCTCCAAAGTTAGGTCTTCTGTTTCTTTGGAGGAAGGTATCATGCACAATGGTTGAAGTCCAATGCCCCGACGGAAAATTTTGTGATGCGGTGTTCCCTCTAAAATTCTTCCATTGTTCATTTCAATAACATGAGTCCTGCATGGGCCCTGACAGAAATTGTTTGTTACACGTCGAGGACCAAGTGGCGTATTTACATAATCTCCTACTTGTATTGTTTCTACAGGCCGTTCTCCGTCAGGTGTAGAAATCATCGTGCCTGCTACAAAGCAATCAACGTCCTCCGGCTCCTTCTCGTCCCGTTCCAGGACTGGAACCGTTCGGATCCACGCCTTGCAGTTCTCCGTCACGTAGAACATCGGCGTGTACACGGCGTTGATAATCTGGTCCTCGCCGTCGTCCGTGCGGACAACCTCCCAATCGGTCATCTCCCCGCGCATGAGCGAGCGCATCACGTCCCACCCCGGGATCCGCTTATTGTCGCCGCGGCGAAAGACCACGCCCTGCTCCGCCATCTTCTCCGCTATGCTCGGCCCGTCCTCCTGCTTGAAGACCGCCGGGTCCGCTATCCGGTCCACGGCGTTCGAGCCGACCATGTTATACCGCTGCTCCAGCTCCAGGATCTTCCGGGCCACGTCCCGGGACTCCATGCGAAGACCGGTGTTGGGCCGATCTTTGACGCAGCCATACCACTCGGCGAAGCGGACAAGGGCCCCACGCGGCAGCGCACGGCCAAGATCCGGGATATACTCGCCGCCGGATATGGCATACCAGCCGACGGAGAAAGGCCGGGCGGAGCCCCAATCAAAGCCCATGAGCCGGTCCCAATGCTTCGGAGGCCGGAAATAGGGAATCACGATGCGGGATTTTTGCTGGTTCCAAATGTCGTCAAAGAACCCGCCAAGGATCACGTCCCAATCGCCCTGCAGCCATGCTCGCCGCAGCTCGGGATCCTCGATCGACTCCAGCTTCTGCTTATACGCCGGGTCGTTCTCCACCAGGATCCGGTTGTCCTCGACGTTGCTCGGAATGAAAATCTTGGTGTCGGCGTTCTCGTGCTCCTTGATCGGAACGCCGCCCTCCGGGGCGGGGGAGATGAACTTGGACTTGATGTAGTTGTGACCGGGACCGCCCGGGTTCCCGGTCAGAAACATGGTGCATTTGATCCCGTGCGGAGAACGGAGACAGCCGTTTAGCTGGTCAATGAGCTGGTCGATAAACGGGAAGGTCGGCGCCTCTTCCACGCTGATCTCGGTGTTCTTGTTTACGAGCCCCGTATCGTATGATATATAATGATTAACTTCATCAACGGTTATGTCATAAACAGTTTCGTAACCGTAGGGAGAGAGCAAACATGCCCCGGAAAAACTTTTATTCGTTGCCAGTCGAACAGTGCCGGCGTAAGGATGCTTATACACGCCTAACCGACCAGGGTTACGTTCTTGAAACGTGCCCGGAACATCCACGGGCAAATGCCACGAATCAAGGAAGGTTTTATCAACATCGCCTTGTAATGGAAGAGTATCTTGGTCGGCTTCTCGAACCGGATGAGATAGTTCATCATTGTGACGGGATCCGTCGTCACAACGATCTCGACAATCTTGATCTCGCTCTAACTGGTAAGCATGTTCAAGAGCACATGAAATCTCGGCACAAAGACAAGCCCCTGAATGATCCTTACTATATAAACTGGGTTCGTCAGGCTGCACATGATCCAAACATTGGGAAGAAAGATCTCGTTCGCGAGTTTCCTTACTCACTCTCGACAGTGAACAGAATCCTGGAAAAGTATAAGATCCGATGGGTTTCGGTTCACGAGCTTCACTTGGATGAGAAGCATGTCGAAAAAGTGTTGCACGAATATTCACGGAAGGATGCGCCGAAAATTCTTGGCTGCTCTGTTCAATGGCTTTGGAACAACTATCCAGAGCTGATGCGTAAGACCGCCAACCGCAAATTAAAGAGCTATTCTTGCCGGAATCCAAAATAGGATGTTCGACGGGATGGACCTGTGTTCCGTAAGCTGTTGTTGCTCTTACGCAAAGGTCCGTGCGAGGCGGCATCTTTCGTGTTACCTTGCGCGGACCTTCTAACGTCTGTACATAATCGCCTTCCTCGATGTCGTCGATTTTCTTCGGCGATCCATCCCCCATCAAGATCCGTGTTCCACGAGCGACGCAGAACTGAGAACCCATGAAGAAATCGAGCTTCTCCGGCGTCTCCATCGCCGTCAGCATGATCTGAGCGCCGTTCTTGAAATAGAGGTAGTTGGTCTGGCTTGGGCCTCCCGTCCGTCTGGCCGGTAGCCCCTTGTTGATCAGCTCGTCCAGCCGGCGGCGAAGCTCGTGGAAGTGCTTGTAGTTCTTCCGCACGAAGAGCCCGTTCCAGCCGTAACCGTGCTTCATGGCCCCCATGATCTGACGGCCAATGGCGCAGTCGGTTTTGCCTATTCAGCCCCCTCCACGCGCACCGCCGAAGAATATCTGGTCGCCCGGGCAGGTCACGGCGAGCGCCTGCGGCCCGGGCTGCGGCATCCAGATATTGCCGAGCAGCGATGCGTCAGTGGAGGGGTCTGTCTGTGCTCCCTGTATCATATCTTTTTACTTGACCCTGGATTGTCCTTGACGTTCTGAAAGTTCGGCCAGCCTTGCCAGCCTTCTTCAAATTACAACCTGCACCGCCATTTCCCGCAAACCCGAACGGTTACGCTTTGTTTGTCAAGGTGTCAAAACTAACAACAAAATGTATATGCGCGGGATTCCTGGTGATTTGGGACTCCGGTTCGTGGACTCTCCACAGGGGGGGGCTGTCAGGGTGCGTCAGAAAGGTGACGCCCTGCACAATATATATATGAGGGGAGTGTCAAAATTAGGGACTCCTGGAACAGAAACCCCCGGGGGGATGGGAGATCAAGAGGGGCAAACGAAGAATGGAAAGCATCGGACGGGAGTTAGGGGCGTGTTTGTGTGTGCGATTATTCTATACCCTTTACCCATGTGGGGCCCCCTACACCTTCATTGGGGGGATAGCAGAGAGATACATACATACGTGTGCGCGTGAGCTGATGCAACGTTGTTGATGTTTCGCTGCGCTGAGATTTTTCTTGCGAGGCTGACCCATACCCCATACACCAGGGTAGGGGTAGCATTGGGGATATTTATTTATTTTACGGGTTGGATACAGTGACCTGTTCAAC
>CAZVCA010000062.1:0-8331 GCA_964626045.1 uncultured Halobacteriales archaeon
CGAATTCAGCAGAAAATCACAGTTATGTCGTTACGGTTGACTACAGCAATCAGGACCGCGCGTGGGACTCGACTGCAAGCGAATCCGGCTATATTTCGATTGCCGCCCTCAGGGCATTGGTTTCATCGTCGTTCTCTCAGGGACCTTAACCTTCGAGATTGTCCGCAAGGTCCTGAAGAGGAACCGCATGCACTTCCGCATATATGACCACTGGTTGAACGTTCCGATCAGGTATACGTCGATCTCCGGGTTGTACAGCATAAACGCGCTGCTCGCGCCCAATCCACCCCACGAGTGGTACTTCTTGAGGAAGGGAAGTGGGCGAACACGGACGATGCCATACCCGTAGTCGATCCCCTGCCAGAGTTTGTTCCACTGCTGCATTTCCTGTACCGTCTCATCGGAAATGAGATCCCCCTCGACGATAGCTCGATGGAACCGGAACAGTTCTTCGGACGTGTTGACCGTGTTTCCACCGGCATAGAACGCACTCAGCGACTGGTGTGCGTCGACATCTATCTCTTCGTCATCAAGGAGAAACGGCGCTGTGGGAAGCTCACTTTCCACGGCGGGTTCCGAGAACGGTGGCAGATACGAGTGTTCCATGTCCAACGGATCAAACAGGAACTCGTCGAGGGCTTCGTGATATGGCTGGCCGGTTGCGCGTTCGATGATCAGGCCGAGAAGGTTGTACCCGAACTCCGAATAATAACAATCCTCGCCTGGTGGGAAGTGGGCCTCCAGATGCTGTTTCGCCCACTCGATTGTCTCCTCGGGCTCCCACGTATGTTCGGGTTCTTCCAACATCAGGTCGAACAGGGTCTTCCCCTCGTCTGATTCTTCCAGTCGTGAATTGAAGAACATCCGTCCCCCTTCTGGCAGTGAGTGCGGAAGCCCCGAGGTATGTCCCAGTAGATGATGAATCCGGATGTCATCAGAATAATCAGTCCCATCGTACGTGTGAAGGTTCTCCATCAGGGAGGGCGACAAATGCTCCGAAATGGGGTCGTCGAGATCGAGTTCTCCGGCCTCGGCTAACATGGCAATGATAGTTGAGGTGAATGTCTTCCCGATGCTGGCCGCATAATACGGCTGCTCTGGCCTTGCCTCGACGTCGTCTATTTGCCCCACTGCCATATTCCAGTGGATGTCACGGCTGTCCGAATGCACCAGCAAGAATGCGGACTGAAGGTCTGGGCTCTCATCCACAGCGGCATGTAACCTGCCCTTGATTCGGGACTTGGCTTTCTGTGGGTCCATTTCAATAGTAACGGATTGCTGTGACCTATATTTTGCGTGACAGAGCGTCTCTCGCCCAATTTCATCGGAGAATGGCTAGACTTGGGGCCGGCCATCTGAGAAGAATAAACACGGCAATTGGCCCTCTGCCTGGACCATGTGAAACCTGTTTATTTCCTTTTCGAGGCATGTCGTAACATCGGCTACTCCTGGACCAACTGTTTAGATATGGATGGGGTTACCATGTACACTGCTGAATAGATCGTCTCAGTTCAGCAGTCGGTTTTTGTTATTATCTGAATAGGTACAATCGACCGCTGATGCATACAACGCGCGTATGCAGCATTCTCTGATGGTGAAGTAGCATAGGGTGGTGAGCGGTCACACATGATGAGTGGTTATTTGATACTGCGCGGATACCGGTCAGTGGAACGTCGTCTACAACAGTGCGATACCGGCACCGACGAAAACGCACGTCAGTGCGAGGCTGGCAAGAGCGACTGTCGTCCGGTCACGGTCGTCAGAGTCGAATCCACTGAATCCGGTCAGGACACCGAAACCGACAGCGACCGCAGAGAGGCCGCCAGTGAGCGCCAATACTGTCCAAATTTCGAGTCCGTGCTGTGCGACTTCCCGTGTAGCTGTCCCGGCGAGGAGAAATCCGGTTATTATAGGGGCCGCCGCTGTCGCTTTGTTAGAGGCCATATTTGATTTTTCCACCCTGTCCCGATAAACCCGCGGAAGGGTCATGTCAACTCTTTACTCACTATTAGCACTTTTGCGAGACTGATTCTCTGACTGGGGCACGAGGTTGCTGACAGAAATCGAATGTTTCGATCTTCCCCTGCTGAACTCAACGCGCGAAATCAGTGCTTTTTGACGGTTACTCAGGTGAGTATAGCAATGATTAGTTTTGAATCAAACTGGCCGCTTCACGAAACTCGACTGGAAAAAGCACCTATGATGACGATTCCGATCATGAGACCACCAAGCCACTGGACAATACCTCCATAGGAAAGCAGTGGCAACGCAACAAGCCCAAGGAAGGCGAGGGATAAGCGGACTACTTCATGGGCCTCGACGGCCATATACACCGTTCCAGCAACCAATAATCCGATCCCCGTCGCGGCGAGGAGTGATGAAATGCCGAACGAATCTCGAAATGTGAGGCCCGCAATAGCAAACAAAAGGCCAATTATGACGATAGTAGACTCGGAGAGGGTTAGCGAATTCCAATTCCTGTTGAGGACATCCATACCGGCGATATTCGGCCCGGTCATAAGAGGGTTCTCAACATTCAAATTTTGTTTGTGCGTAATGAGAATATTATACTGAGGGCAACAATATGGATTAATGAGAATGGAGCGTTCTACAAAGAAGAATCTCCTACTAATCGGCCTGAGCGTGGCCGTGATCCTCTTCATAAGCCCAATAACTGTCTCCCAAGTGACGGCCAAAGCCCCGCCAGAGCCCGTCTGTGGGGTTTGTACGGGACAGCTTACTGAGGCTGCAAATGATCACGGGGTTGTAGTCGAACGGGGGGAGAGTACGATGAACATCCAATTGTCCCCGAACGGGACTGCGGAATTTATTGCTCTCGTTGAACTTAATCAGGGTGCCGACCACCTCAGAAATGAATCGCTGCGAGAGGAAATCGTTCGAGATGTATCCTATATTCTCGTCGACGACCGCCGGAATCTCCAGACAGCTATCGTTGACGGTGATTTGCGCGTCCAATACTCGTCTCGTGACGTGGCTCACAAAACGCTGGGTGTCGTGCAATTTGACGCGTTCCACATTGAAGGCGCACCTCCATTTGCCAGTGGTGGTGAAGGGAGTCCATACCCGGGAGCAGATAGATTGACATTACGAGGGCCATCTGGGTACCAGCTCCAGGGCACTCATGGAGAGTTTGCCAATAAAACATCAGTTGGGTGGAAAGGGGACAGTCACGAACAGTATTCCGGCCATATTGAGGAGAGCGTCACTATCTCATTTGTTCCTGAACAGGCTCGGTTTCCGAAGGTTCGGGTTGGAGCCGCAAATTTCTTGGACTGGGGACGTTCCCTCGGTACGTAACTATGTGACCGGAATGAGTGCTGCTTAAAACGGCAATGTATACCCCCATATTGCAATTCTGGGAATTGCACTGGGGTTGATTTAGTGCTGATTAGCAGAGCTAAAGCCATCTCTCAGTTTTTGTCCATCTTTGAAATGGGGATCACTCAGAGGAATCGGAGTTCAGAGACGGAATAGGTGATAAATAAAACAACCGTTTGAGCGTTTGACACATCTATTAGAGTGGGGGTATAATGGGCGTATATGGAACGTGAAGCCACCGTCACCCGGACTATCGCTGGAAAAGAAACGCCGGTTATCCCGCCCACAGGTGAGTTTTCGGCACCTCGGAGTGAAAGAATCGTGTTGCGAAATTACGATCACGAGTTTTCCTATGAGGTGTCCGTGACGGTTACTGCCGAATCGGGACAAATCATATATAATAAACAACACTACTTGCTTCCTCAAGAATATGATCGTATTTTACATGGTTTCCCGGAAGATCGATACCGTATGGAGGCTTCCTACGAAAATCAAAGGAAAGCGTTAGAAGGGGTTCAGCTCGATGAAAATCATGAAAATAGCGCGTTGATTGAGATTGGAAATGGAACACTCAGTCTCACAAGAGGATTGTAATTTTACCAATGCTCGATCCGCTTCCTCTCAAGACGAAATTTCTGAGAGTATCATGGAACAGCTTTTGTTCCGGAAACGGTTGTCGCCCAATCGAGCTTTCCATTAGGATGGCACTATTTCAAGACTTTACGGCAAATTTACCCGTTCCCACAAATAAGTTCAAAAAATGAAAAACCCTGATCAATACGAGATTGGTGGGCTTGGCTTGTCGAGCACTGAGTATACCGTTGAACAGACAGGGATGGACAAGAATCTTCGCCCCGAGTATGAGGCCGTGGATGTTACTGGCGACACGATATTCCGGTGCACATATAATATGTATGAAGGGAAGGACACCTTCCCCTTTGTGGATGAGGCCGACAACGTTTTGTTTACTGTCAAAGCAAGTGAGAAACTGGATATCGCTGGCGACTACTTATTGACCGAAAAGCAAGCCGATGAACCCCTCGTCGTTCTCGGTAATGACATTTCGCTTATCCAGGACACCTGGCGTATTCGTGACGCCGACGATGGGTCTCTCCTTGCCAAAATAACTTCACGGGGAGGACTCATTACATTGGCTCGAAAACTTCTGCCAGTGGGCCAGTTTATAGGCCACAAATTCGAAATAACTGATGCTGATGGCAATTCAGTTGGTGCGATTGAAAGCGATCTGGCCATTCATGATCAATACGATGTTTCTATTAGCGATGCAAGTTCGGTACCAATAGATACAATCGTGGCGGCGACGGTCGTTATCGATGGAATTCAAGGGAACTGAACACCATGCGAATCGGCCCGGGCAGAAAGTGCATAGCTTGCAAAAAGACTGAATTACGCTGTTTTTCGGACAATCGAGGCCTTCCTTGGTGAGCGTGCGAAAACGTTCCGGTAGTTGTCTGTTCATGAAGAAGCGGTCGTTTCTTTCTGCGGTGGGAGGTTGCCGAGTGCGGTCACCCCGTTTCTCGTGTTGGTCATAACAAATACCGCGCCGTCGGCGATTACCGGGGATGTATCGATAGTTGGACTCCACGCATCTGTTATGGCATAGGACCATCGAAGCGAGCCGTCACTTCTCTCGAAGGCAGCGATGGACGGTGAGCCGAGGGAATCGGACATGACTGGAGCCACGACAGTATCACGACCGACTGCGAGTCCGTCAGCCTGCGCGTATCCTTCCTGTCTTGAGAGAGACCATTGCCTGTCGCCATCCGGGACCGAGATCGCCGAGAGCCCGGCATCGGCGAGTACGAAGGCCATCTCATCGGCGAGGGCAATCGCACGGATGTCCCTGTGCGGAACATCAATCGAGCCCATGCTCTCACCGTCAGAATGGTTGTAGACCAGAATCTCTTCCCCATCCGCGATGAAAACACCCAGATCCGTGACGACAGGAGGGGTTTTCGGGTCTTCGAGTTCTCGTTCCCATTCATAGTCCCCGTTGTCGATGGTGAGGCAGCGCAGGACCTGCGTTTCCGGTCCCGTCCATCCAGCGACATACACGTGATCGCCAAACACCGCTGGTGTACTCGAAGTATGTTTCAATCGGGCTGTCCACGCAGTGTCGCCCGAGTCGGTCCCGAAGGCAACGAGTTCTGATTTTGGCTCACTCTTTTCGGGACGAACGAAGAAAACAAACCCCATCTGGCGGTCTGTAGCGACCGTTATCGGCTGATCTGGTGAGCCAGTAATGTTTCGTTCCCATCGCTTGCTACCGTCGGCGGTATCGAAGGAGGCGAGGCGCCCGTCCGAAGCAAGCAATAGATGCTCGTCAGCAACAGCTGGCTGTGTGGCTGAATTTGGCGACTCGGCAAGACTGAGGTTTGTTTCCCATTGGCGCTCGCCGGTTCGGGCGTTCAGCGCCATCAATGTGTCGTCGACGACATATACCGTTTCGTCAACAACCAATGGCGTGATCAACCCTCTGCCGCCGCTCCAGGCATAGTTCCCGCGGTCGGGAACACTAACATCGGTCGAACATGTGTTCTGACTATCAGCACCTGATTGGACCCACATTCGTGTCGGTGTCTCGGGGAGTGATCGGCCGCTGCTACCGGTCGAGCCAAGACACCCGGAAATCGCACAGGCACATGCGGCAGACGCAAGCACTCGGCGACGAGTCCAAGACATACGCCTCAATTTGCCGTCGTCGCAGTTAATTACTGCCACGGAATTCAAAGTGTGAAACAGCGACCCACCAGTCAGGATTGAATCAAAACTGGTCCTGAAAGATACTTACGCCCATGTCTTGCATCGAATTTTATCCGACCACGGCTGGTTGGATCGGTCTGAACAGCTTCATTATGAGCGTGTCTACGAAAGCTTCTCACGAGGCGAACATAGTTTGGGTCGAGGCCGTGGTTCAATTAGGCACGCCATTCGTTGATGAGTGTCGGGGCGATGACGCCAATGCCGAGGAGCACGGCGAAGTGAACCCATTGGCTATCAGTGACAGCTGTTGTACCGAGCACCGATACGAGAGCAACTATGACGAAGAATGCTGTAATCTTTGTTTCTGTGCTGACCAGGCCATGCAAGCTTTTGGAGGGCATCGAATGAATTTTTGATGTAATTCCGAAAAGTGTAGCGATGTGTTCCGCGGAGATTGACCAGTATACGCTCTGTATTTTGCATTTCGAATTGTTACTGTCTGGAGCAGTACAGCCGACCATTGATGAATAGAAGGCGCAAATTCAGCAGTGAGATGGGGGAATTGTCTTTGCCAATTGAAAAATAAATATAGGGTTCAAAAATCACCTTCGACGGATTCACTTGGATTTATCTCAACCACAATTTCACCAAAAGAGATTTGACTGATTGACTGTTTATTCAGCTTGGGCCCCTGCCATGTGTCCCCACCCCCGCCTGGGCCCGTTTTCTGAGCTTCGGCCCCCATATCCACCAATTATACCATGCTGAATTGAAGGTACAGTCTCGGCAATACATACGACGTTGAGGACTGCTGCATTCGTTTCCAAATCGGTAGAATCGTCGCTGATTATTTCCTTTCAAAGACCGATATTGGAGTATGATACTTCGGATCATTCTGGCAGTCTTTGGTTTCATTGAGTTGCTTTTCCCAAGGAAAGTTGTTCAATACATGATGGATGTCACCACAACGGGAGAAACGAGATACGAGTTCAAGTCGTGGGTGTACAAGTTGGCAAGACTCGAAGGACTTTCCCTCGTTTTAGTCGCACTTTGGTTGGGAAAGAACCAAGATTAAGGCACTTAGTGGCCATTTCACAGATTCTCAATGCGTGAGCGATAAATCCCCTATCATATCGTCGATTCTGAATTAGTGAGAACGGTTGTTGACCTATAGGGGATACATCGGAACCCATAATGAGATTTGCCCAGATGGCAGGCAGTTTATGAGTTGAATGTCCGTACAAATAAGCAATGGAAGTAAAGTCTGAGGCGGCGTCGGGAGAAATAACATGGCGCTATGATACACAATCTTCCAAGATCCTCCGCCTCATGGCTCACGGTTTTGTCGCTGGGATAGGCGGACTGCTCGGGTTCGCTTTTGCAGTTGTCCTACTAACACTTCCCCAGAACCTCACGAAACTTGAGTTCGAAACGATCCTACTCGTCGTCCTCTTAGTGCTGATTGGTGGGCCGTTCTCTCTTGTGTACCTGTGGCCCATGATTTCGGACCCAGACCAACGTCCGAACGCAACCGCGTTCACCAGCAAAGATGGATCAATCCCGTGGACCAAACGAAGTGCCACAGTAGCAGCCCTCCTTGGGACAGTAATTCTCGGTGGGTTACTCCTTGTTGACGCGACGCCCAATCTTGTCTTCTCACTAATCGTCGTCTCGATTTTTTCGCCGGTCGTCGTTTCTCTCTTCACGACCGTCGGAACGATTTCAGACAATCGTCTCGTGTGTAACGGGAATAAGGTTCAGCTGAAACAAATAAAAGGGATTCATTCTCTGCAAATCGGTTCCGCCGTCATCGTTTGGCTCACCTATACATCTGGATCAGGACTCCTCGTCCCTCGATTCATCACCATTCCGGCTGAAATAGTGGAGGAAGTCACAGACAAACTCGAAGAAGGCCTCGAACGCGACCCCGAAGGATGATCGAATCGCGATGTTCCAAATCATCGGGTGAATTATCCTCATCTATGAATGTTGACTACCTCAGCAATATTGTTTTTCGAGACACGAACCTCGGCACGCGATCACAGTAGTCGTCGTATTCGTCCCCGAATTGTTCTCGAAGCCACGGTTCTTCCGCGAAGGGCAGTAGCAGGAGCCACGACATATGAACCAGGGGCTCTGTTGAAATCCTATTCGTCCGAATAAATTGGAATGAAACACCCGGTCGCTGAAGGGTGCGAATCTATCCGCAGAATGGGTTCACGGTTAGCATTCGATGTCGGCGACCTGCGCCAACTGCGGTCGCTCGTC
>CAZVCA010000063.1:0-8103 GCA_964626045.1 uncultured Halobacteriales archaeon
CTCTGCACTCCTCTCGAAAGCGGTTCAGAACAGGATCCTCACCCGTGCCATCGCGTACGTCATCAGAGCCGAATCGCCCGAGGAGGAGACGTTCTTCGAGGCACTCGACGACATCGGATTCGAGACGAAGATCAAGGACATCAAGACCTTCCCGGACGGAACGAAAAAGGCCGACTGGGACGTGGGCATGAGCCTCGACGCGGTGACCCTCGCCGATCACGTCGATACGGTCGTCCTCTGCACCGGAGATGGCGACTTTTCTCGACTGGCTTCTCATCTCCGCCACGAGGGGGTTCGGGTCGAGGTAATGGCTTTCGAAAGTTCGACCGCCGAGGAACTCAGAGACGCCGCGGACACGTTCATCGATCTTGGCGAACGGACGAAGACGTTCCTGCTGTAACCGACCAGGAACCCCTCCGATACCACCGCGTGGCTGCCGGGCTTCCTATACTCTTTAAGGGATGGCCACCGAAACTCGTGCCATGAACGGCCCGCCCGACGGCGACACCCGGGATCTCCTCGAGAACGTGCTCCTCCCGGTCGCCAACGAATCGGACGCGGTCAAGACCGCTCGTGCCCTCGAACCCTACGATCCAGCCCACGTCACTGCGCTCCACGTCGTCGAAAAGGGGGGCGGCGTTCCGGATAAGACGCCGGTGGAGCAATCCGAGGAAATCGCCGAGGAATCCTACGCGGCAGTTCGCGAGGTCTTCCCGGAGGCATCGGATATCACCGTCTACCGGCGTAACGTCGTGGATGCGATCGACGACGCCGCCGACACAGCGGATGCAAGCGCCATCGCCTTTCATTCGCGTGGCGGTAATCGTCTCATTCAGTTCATCTCCGGGAATACGACGTTGAAGTTGGTGACGGAAGCCTCAGTCCCCGTCATTTCGTTGCCCATCCTTTCAGAGGAATGAGGCCAGGGGAATCGGAGCGGTTGGTCGAACCTGGGAACACAGACGGGCCGACCGGAAGCGAGGTGCCGACAGTGATGGTTTCGGTCTTCAACCCACGGACCGAAAGCGCGTTGATCACTCTCGGTGGAATCCTCGCCGCGGCGCTGGGTGGGCGGGTCCTCGCTATTCACATCGTTACGGTACCCGATCAGACCTCGCTGCAGGCGGCCGCTGACAACCGATCCACCTTTGCGAGCTCCTCCGAAGACGTGCTCGAGCGAGCGGCCGAAGACGCCACATCGTTCGGCGTACCGGTCGATACGTTGACCATTCTTTCCCATCGAGGACTTGCCGAGGTCTTCGACGCCGCACGAAGCCATGGTGTCGACACGGTGGTGATGGGGTATGGTGGGGCCCGGTTCGCGGGCGGCCGGATCGAAGGGTCGCTCGACGAACTAACCCACGATCTCCCGTGTGACTTCCTCGTGCTCGACTCGGAGGATCTGGAACTCGACCGGGTGTTGCTCCCCACTGCAGGTGGCGCGTCCTCGAAACTCTCGGCCGACGTCGCCGCGGCCCTCAGGGACACCGTCGGCTCGGAAATCGCGCTGCTGCACGCGACCGACCCCGGCGAAACCGACGCTGGACGGGACTTCCTCGCGGACTGGGCCAAGGCCCACGACCTCGAGGACGCCGATCTGATCGTCGAGTCCGGCTCACCGAAGGCCGTCATCCGGACGTTCGGGCCCGAGTACGACCTCATCGTGCTCGGGGCGACCGAACGTGGCCTCCTTTCGCGCATCGTCAGGGGCACTCTAACATTGGAGGCCTTCGAGGGGCTCGAGGCCTCGCTCCTGCTGGCCGAGCGACCGTCCGGCCGGTCGGTCCTGGAGCGGTTCTTCGGGAGACGGTCCTGAACCGGGCAACTCGAAGCGGCTAAACCGTTCGCGGTCCCAGGTCCACTCGATGACGACCACGACGATGGCCCAGTTGCGGACCATCGCCGACTACCAGTTCGGGGCCGGTGCCGGCGACGCGCTCTTTCCACCGGGCGCAGACCTGACGGTGCATCGGTCCGCATCGGGTCGCCCGCGACAGGTCCATCGCGAAGCGGGTCGGCTGGTCACCCTCGGCACCGACGGCCGGTTTACGCTCGGACTGGAAGGGGGCCGGCAACTCGCAACGGTCCTCGAGCCGGACGCATATCGCGTGGTGATAGGCGACGAGAGCGAACCCTTCGTCAGGGACGGGAAAAACGTCTTCGCGAAGTTCGTCCAGGCGGTCGATCCAGCCGTCCGGGCCGGTGACGAAGTCATCATCAAACACCACGAGGGCCGGATCATCGCGGTGGGTCGAGCGGAGCTCGATGCGACCTCGATGGCGGACTTCGAGACGGGGATGGCGGTGTCGGTCCGCGAGGCCGCGGCTGACTGACCCTAAACGCCACGCTTTTCTCCCAGGCTTCCAACCCTCGGGTATGTTCGGAGGCGGCGGCATGAACCCGCGGAAGATGGAACAGATGATGGAACAGATGGGGATCGACATGGACGAACTCGACGCCACGACGGTCACGATCTCCCTCGCGGACGGCACGCAACTCGTCTTCGACGATCCGGAGGTCACCCGGATGGACGCCAGGGGGCAACAGACCTACCAAGTCGTCGGGGAACCTGAGGAACAGGACCAGGCCACCGCGACTGGGACAGACGACCTCACGGAAGCGGACGAAACAGACGACGCGATCCCCGAGGCCGACGTCGAACTCGTGGTCGAACGAACTGGTGTGTCAAGCGAAGCGGCCCGGAAAGCCATCGAGGAGGCGGCGGGCGACCTCGCAGCAGCTATCAGGACCTTCGAGTGATTCTCCTCGTTCGCGGCGACCGGGAGTTCCTGGTCGAACCAGGCGAGGAACTGCATACGGACCTGGGGGTCATCGAGGTCCCGACGGACGTCGAGCCCGGCGAATCCGTCGAGACCCATCTCGGGGAGCCCTTCGAGGTTCGAGCCCTCCGAGGCCCCGATCTCTTCAACCACCTGGAGCGGACCGGGGCACCGATGATGCCAAAAGATATCGGCCTGCTCGTGGGTCACACCGGTGTCGCCGCTGGCGATCGAGTGCTCGACGCCGGGACGGGGACTGGCGTGCTTGCCGCGTATCTCGGTCGCCTGGGCGCCGACGTCCTCACCTACGAGCAAAACCCCACCTTCGCCGACGTCGCTAGGGAGAATATGGCGCTTGCAGCAGTTGCCGACCGGGTCGAGGTCCGAACCGGCGACCTTACCGAGGTCATCGAAGATCTCGGTCAGTTCGACGTGCTCACCCTCGACACCCAGGACGCCCCGGAAATCGTGTCCCAAAGCGCAGATCTACTCGTTTCCGGCGGATTTCTCGCCGTGTATTCACCATTTATCGAAGCCGCCAGGGCCGTGGCTGAGGCCGCAGAAGCGGCTGATCTCGGGGACGTGCGGACAAAAGAGACGATTCAGCGGCGCATGGATTTCGACGACCGCGGTTCGCGCCCGCAAACGGGGGGTGTGGGTCACACGGGGTATCTCACGTTCGCTCGGGCGGACTGAGGTTAGTGATCGTCTTCACGCCACCGGTGATCGCAGGCCGTACAAACGAAAAACCGCGTTTCGGACTCGTCTGCGGCCCGGATTTGTTTCATGTACCAGTAGGCCTCGTCGTTGCCACATTCGGGACAGGTGATCTCGGTGGTCGGCAGCCCGGTCTCCCCGCCGGTTCCGGTTTCGATGATCTCGCTGACTTCCTGTTCCTCAGAGATGACGTAGTTCGCGTCGGGATCTTTCGGCTGTTTGTGGCCACAACTCGTACAGACCCACAGTTCGTCCTCGGCCCGCATCATCGAGCCACAGTCATCACAGAATTCCATAGCGAATGGGTTGTCGAGTCCGGCGCTTAAACGCGTTGACTCGACGTCGGGGATCCAAACTGAAAAGACGGGGTGGGCGTAAGGACCCATGAATGGCTTGGCTCGGCACCGATCGGCGCGTCCTCGTCCTCGCGTTTGCCAGGATGGCCGATGCGCTTGGCAACTCGTTTCTCATCGTGGTTCTCCCGCTGTATATCGCCTCGGGACAGGTCGATATCGGGGCGCTGGTCGGGGAACCGGTGCCGATCCTCGGGATTACGCTCACCGAATCGCTTTTGATCGGCCTCGCGCTGTCGGTCTTTGGCTTTCTCAACAGTTTCAACCAGCCGCTCACCGGGCGGCTATCCGACAGGGCCGGCAAGCGGAAGGTCTTCATCCTGTTCGGATTGTTGATTCTGGCTATCGGGAGTGGCGGGTACGTCTTCGTCTCGAACTACTATCTGGTGCTCCTGTTCCGGGTGATGCAAGGGATCGGGGCGGCGTTCACGATTCCGGCCACGGTCGCGCTCGTCAACGAACTCGCGACCGGGAACCGCACCCGGGGCGGCAACTTCGGGGTCTACAACACCTTTCGGCTGATCGGGTTCGGGTTCGGGCCGCTCATCGCGGGCGTGGTCGTGGAACTCTGGGGGTTCGACGCGGCGTTTGCGGTCGCGGTCGCCGGGGCCCTTCTCAGCTTCCTGCTCGTGTTCTTCCTCGTCTCCGACCCGCCTGAAACGAAAGCCAGTGCCGGCGAGGACCTTTCGATTGCGGTTCGCGGGCCACCCGGGAAGCTGCTCGATCCGGTGTTCACGTTGGGATTGGGAACTGTCGCGATGGGGATCGCTATCGCGCTGTTTGCCGCGCTCGAACCGCAGATCAACACCCGTCTGGATCAGTCGACGGTCCTGTTCGGCCTCCAGTTCGGCGCCGTGACCCTGGCGAACATCGCGTTCCAGATTCCGGTCGGCCGAGCCAGTGATCGGTTCGGGCGGCGACCGTTCCTCGTGATCGGGTTCATCCTGCTCGCCCCGGCGACGTTGGCCCAGGGCTTCGTTCAGACCCCGGCAACGATGACCCTCGCACGCCTCGCACAGGGGGTCGCGGTGGCACTTGTTTTTGCCCCGTCGTTGGCCCTTGCGGGTGATCTGGCGCAGAAAGGCGGGTCCGGCACCACGCTCTCGGTGCTGACCATGGCGTTCGGCCTCGGGGTCGCCATTGGGCCCCTATCCGCGGGGTTCCTGGAGCGATTCGGCTTCCACGTGCCCTTTGTCGTCGGCAGTTTCCTCTCGATCCTTGCCCTCCTGCTGGTCACGACCCAGGTCGAGGAGACGATATCCGATACGCCCTCCCTCCGAGCGTGGTTCGAGTAACAGAAAGCGGAAATACCCCGCAGGAAATCCCTTACCTATGCCCCTCTCTGAGACTGCTCGGTCGCGCCTTGCGGATATCCTCGAACGCGAGCCGACCAAGAACGGCGACCTACAGCGGGCCTGGGAGATGGAGAGCGGCAGCGAGGTCCATCAGTACCTCGAGAGCGAGCTCAAACCCTACTATTACCGGGACGAGGACAGCCTCATCCGGGTGAGCCCGGAGGGAAAGGCCGTCCTGTCCGGCGACGAGGGCGATGGCCCAGTCGTTTCGTTTTCCGGCATCGAAGCCGCCGTGTTCGACGCGGTCCCGGGACCGGCGGAGGAATCTGCGAGTGTCGTGGCCGTCCTGCATCGGGTCCGCGAGCGCACTGACGCCGATCCGGCCGTCAACGAGGTCAGGGCTGCGCTCCGGTCCTTCGTGGAGAAAGACGTGTGTGAGTCCATCGAGCGGACGGTGCCCACCTATCGGCTTGCCGTGCCCCGGTCTGACGTGCAGGTTCTTGAGGCGGATTGACGGCGTCGTTCGCGGCGCTTTTCGAGGACTCGTTTGATCGTGGCGCCGCTGCCGCCCTGGACAGGCCAGTCACCCTGTCTCTCCGTCGGGGGCTCCGGTTGGAAGTGCTGACAGGAGCCCCGACACTCGCTTTGGGTCTGTGCTCGTCCGAACGCCAGACAGTGCGGGTGATAGCCGTGTTGGCCCCGCCGGAGGTCGAATTCGGCACAGTCCGGGCGCATCGACTCCATGTAGGCCCGCCAGCCGCGTTCGTAGGCCCGCTCGGCGACGTTGAGTCGCTTTTCACGTTTCGTCGTTGGATCGACGACCCCAAAGCGGGCCGCTGACTGGTCGTGTCCGGTTCCTGCTGCCCGTTCTTCGATGTCGATTCCCGGGGCGGCGGGGTCGAGTCGCCTTGGCTGCCACAGCACGTCTGCGCCGTCCGCGGCGAGTGCGAGGATACCGACTTCAGGAGGGATCGTTTCGAGGAGGGCGGGTTCGACGGGATCGTCAGTTTGGGCCGTCGCCAACCACACCTCGTCCGCGAGGCCCATCGCGACATCACGTTCGAGTTGCCCCCGCAGTTGGCGGGCCGCACTCGCATCCAGGTCAGGTTTGTTCTCGATAGCGACGATCCGCTTCACCCAGTCGGGATACGGTGCGATACGTTTGATTTCGATACGGCCGCCGACCTTCCGTTCGTGGAGAATTCCCCGGTCGCTCGCCCGGTGAATGGCCTCCCGGACGTACCGCCAGGGATAGCCGGGATCGGGAAGTGCGTCGCGGTAAAAGACCCAGTCAGCGGGCGCATGGAGGAGGACGTCCCGTAGATCGCTGTCGATTCGCTTCTCACCGAACTGGCGTCGCTTGCTGAGTCCCTCGGGGTCCACTTCGATCACGATCGTGTCCCAGCGGCGTCGCTGCCAGCCGAGTTGTCTGGCAACGAGTGTCGACGTGGTCCGGTCGTCGATGGGCCAGGCCGCCTCCGCCCAGGCACAGGTCGCGAGTTCGAAGGCGAACTCGTGTTCGACCGGCGGGACCGTCACGCTTCCATGTCGTCGATGTGATCGTGGGCCGCTTTCAGAATTTCGCGGGGGCCATCCTGGGTGATGGTATTGATCGCCTGTTCGTAATCCCGCCACTGGTGGTCGCGGTGTTCGTGTGAGAGTTCCGCACTGGCCTCGTAGGACTTGGCGATGAACAGGTGGACCGTCTTGTGGATCCGATCGCCGTTCGCTTCGAAGACGTAGTCGTATTCTTTCCGAAAGCCGTCCAGAAGCCGGAAATCGCTGATCCCCGCTTCTTCTTTGACTTCTCTGATCGCCGTCTGCTGGAGTTCCTCGTTCCCCTCCACGCCACCTTTGGGAAATTCCCAGTCACCCGGCCGAGATTTGAGGAGGAGGTATTCACGCCGGTCCCGGGTGTCGCGATAGAGAATGGCCCCGGCGCTTGTCGCTTCTACCGTCATTAGTGCCGTGTACACGGGGCCATAATAAGAGAATGTCGGAGTGTGCGACGGGTCCACAGACCGCCGGGGAGCCTACAGGCTTATCCCATCCACTCCCAAGTGTCCAGTATGACGACGATCCTCCACCTCACCCTCAAGAGCGGCGACCGAGCGCTGCTCGACGACGTCGTTTCGGAGATCAAGGACACGTGTCTCCGGAAGGGAGCGGAGCTGAAAGGTCCACATTCCGATTCGCCCGTGGAATATCAGGTTCCGATCTATCGGCGATTGGATGGGGACCCCGGCGCCCGAGCCGAGGACTGGATGTACACCGTCTATCAGCGGCGGTTCGAACTCCGCGGTCGGGACGAAGTCGCCCGCGAGATTCTCGAATGGGCGTATCCGGACCCGATCCGCGTGGAAGCCACTGTCGATCGCACCTAAAAAAAAACCGCACTCGAGCGCCTAGAAGGCGCTCTCGCCGACCGTCTCGAGATACGTGCCTTCGCCGATGTGGTCTTCGGTATCCCACTCGTCGATTTCGACCAGCACTCGCATGTTTTCTGAGCCTTCGGGGGCGTCCGTGATACGAAGGACGGAGTCCCCGATGCGAGCCTTCGCTTTGCCGTCCATCATCGAGGTAACCATTACCTCGATCGTTTCACCAGGATCGTAGTCCGGCTTCGTGGTTCGGAACGTCCAGCCGGCCATGTACTTCTCTTTGAAGCTCATACGCGGCTCACCTCCTCGGATCTGCGGTCGGAGATGTACTCACGACCGAATCCGGTGATCGCGGCGACGATGAACACCGCGAGAAGCAGCCACCCGTGGAACACGAATGGGATGACTGAAGCCGGATCGACCAACATTACCTGGCCGAACTGATCGACTGGGCTTCCGGGCCCCGTCATGGCGCCGTATCCTGCCAGAATGCCACCGCCCCACGGGAAGATGTATCCCAGTGCGGAGGTGTTGGCGTCGAGGATGTTCGCCCGACGGTAGCCGTTGATGTTGAACT
>CAZVCA010000064.1:0-7926 GCA_964626045.1 uncultured Halobacteriales archaeon
TATTAAGGAGAACACCTGCGGCTGAAGCCGCAGGATGAATCCGACAATTCTGAGCCTGTCCACGTAGTGATAGCCGATCGAAGATTTGACAATCCGTGGCTTAAAGTGACAGACAGCCCTACATACAGACAGGAATCAGACCGGAAATAGAGCGATTCCGATCAGTCCTACGATGGCGGCCTGTTCGCCCCATGCAATGAGATCGTTCGAGAATCTTCGATTCTCGTGATGACGAAAACCTTCGATTTTCGAACCACAATAATCGGAACCAGTCGGGTGAACGGTCGGTTCCTACAATGAACCGATGCAGTGCCCGACTGCCGTACGCACCACAGAAAGTAACTCCAAGTCCGTCGAAATCTGCCGGACTCCCCGAGGCACAAATAACTCTGGGAGTCCGAACACGATAGAGGATAGGAGTACCGGGGGCTTGGCACTCCCAGCAGTCCCACCCGTCACAGTCCGTGAACCCCACACGGATTCTCACCGTGTCGGGGTTCGGTGGAACTGCAAACCTGAAATCTCCAACGCTCAGGATTCCTTCGCGTTTACGCGGAGGAGGATGTCAACATATCTTGCTCTTAGCGGCTCAAAGCGGCGTTTCCAGCGTTCATCGAAGTCAGTATGTAGTTGTTCGACTGAGCAACTGAAGATATCGAGGGGGGTTTCCGCAATTCGAGGAACCGAGTCTACCGGAACAGTTCCTTTCGCTCAGACTCGGAGAGTTCAACAGCGGGGCTGGCGTTCCTCGAACACTCTTCGCACTCGTATGCTGAACCACCATTATCGAAGTGGTAGATTGCGAATCCGAAGAGGAAGAAGACGTCTGACTGTCGACGCCGAATAATGGCATCGCTGCTCGCACCACAGCCCGGGCAGTAGTCTTCGTCGACGGCCGGTTCCTGGTACGTGATTTTCTCCCGACCGAAGAAGCGCGATCCGTAGGCTTCCTTCTTCGTGGTCTGAATCAAGTCATCAACCGGGAACTCTTCGATGGTGACAGAGTTATCGTGTCCAGAGTCAGTGGCAACGTTCACGTCGGTGTACGACCCCGCAGACACTGAGTTCTTCGCGCCGATGAAGTGGACTGTGACGGTGTTTGCTTTTCCATTTATTTCAACGGTGTTGTTCCACCCGGTAATGTACAGGTCAAAGTCCTGCGTACTGTCAGTAACTCGGACTTCGTTTCGTCCACCAACCACGGACACTCCGGTTGACGGATCTGTTACCGTCAGTGATCGCTTCCATCCGGTAACAGAATCATCGTACTGAGGCCGTGGGATTGGTTCTGTGTCACTTGCATCGTGGAATCGCTGTTCATCACCGACGATCTGTAGCCCACCGCTGACGGCGTTGTGCTCAATGAAGACATCCTCAGCGTCCTCAATGACAACATCGCCGTCAACGCTGTCTTTCTCAATGTATCCGTCTTCAAGCGTTCCGCTGATCTCGGTTGTGATTGAGTCAACGGTGACTGAATCACCGGCGGGTGTATTGGTGTAGACGAATTCAGCGTTTCGGACTTTCAGGTTACTGTCGATTGCACCCGTTTTGACGTGGACATTCTCCGGGCTTGTGATTTTGACAGGCGGTTCTTCGTCTCCGTTTAACGTAACATCACCAGAATACGTTGAGGATGAGCTCATTGTGTGAATCGTGGTATCGGTGTTGGAACTACGTCGGTTACGGTATGATTTGAAATGGTGATACTTGAGCGACTGGGTTTCAGACCTCGCTACGCTTGATTAACGCGTACAGGAACAGTCCGGCAAGGATTACGTTCATGTACACGAGCGAGCCGGCCATGAACCGGGCGCCCAGCCCGATCGGAGCAAGGTTCCCATAGCCGACCGTGAGGAACGTAATGTACGAGAAGTATATGTTCAGCGTCAGTGTATTCAGTCCCTCCGTGGTGAACAGTTCGCTAAAAGCGATTTGACCGGCCCCGGTTTCGAACATCGGACCTCCCAGTGCGAAGATTCCGGCTGCGATCATCGGGAACAGGATGAAGACGACAGTAACACGGTAGAGTCGAAGTCCGTATCCACAGGAAACGCCGAGAAACCAGTTTTCGATTCCACGGAGTGCGTTCTGTGTACGCGTGATAATCGACTCGTTTCTGTCCCTCGCAATATTGAAGAACTTTTCGCGGGCGTTTTGCTGGCGCTTCACACGGAACTCCCCGGCCGCCTTGGTGTTACTCTGGTCCGAGGCGTTCTGTTTCGCATTTAAATACGTCTTCTCAGTGATAGATGGTGTCATTTCGACTGTGAACTCGTAGTCCCGTGTCCCATCGTCGAATGTGTGGAGCTTCCAATCGTTTCGGTTTAAATAGGCCGTGTGAGCAGAGAAATCAAATTCATCGAACGTCGTGTCGCAGAACCGGTAGTAGTCGAGTAGCTCACGTTCATCGGTTGGATCTTCTGCACTCAGTTCGACATCGCCAATTGTTGCGTGCGTCATATCGATACGTACCCACCCATCAGACGGTTGGGTGATTCGCCCCTCAGAGATCGTAGCGTCAGTGAAGTTCAGGTACGTATCGTCACCCAGTGAAACTGCCTTCAGGTGGAGTTCCTCGTTGAACGTGGCGTCAGTAAAGTCGACGTACCCCTCGAATTTCGTGTCGAGGAAGTTAGCGGATGAGAAGACGACGTCTTGGAAGTCCGCGTCTCCGACGAAGGCAGCATCCTCAAAGATGACATCGTCGTCTAGGTAGTTTGTTCCGCCTTTGAACTCTGCACCGCGGAATACTGCATCGGAGACGAAGACGGCAGCACTGAACTCTGCGTCACCCTCGAACAGGACCTCATCGAAGTCCACCGCCCCTTCGAACGTTGTGTCCTCGAACGAGCAGTCGTCGGTGAACCTGCTCCGTTCAAACATCGCATCGCCATTGAATTGGACGCGTCGGAAGTTGGCGAACCCGAAGAGACCGTGTTCGAACGTAACGTCCCCGTTGAAAACGACGTCAGCGAACGAGATGTCGTCATCCAGGACCGCAGCACCGCCCCGGAATTCGACCCCTTTGAACGAACCGTCCTGTTCGAAGGTAGACCCCTGGAAAGCGACGTCGTCGCCGAAGGTGACCTCATCAAAGTCGGCGACCCCCTCGAAGGTCACTTCCGAGAAGAGGACAGTTCCATCGGCTGTTGCTTTCTCGAAGATCGCATCGCCGTTGAACGTCACTCCATTGAATGAGGTGTGTTTGAACGTTGCGTGGCGAAAAAGGACTTTATCATGGAATGTCGCCCCGCCGAACGTTGTGTTATCATCGATAGAGTTCGCTCGGCCGTAAAACTGCGTTCGGTTGAACGTGGCCTTACCGTAGAACGCGGTCTGTTCAAAGCTTACCTCATCATTGAACTCTACTTCGTCGATCGTTACGTCTTGATCGAAAGTTGCGTTCGTGAAGTCGGTCTTATCCCCGTTGATGATGGCTTCGAAGAACGTGACTGAGCCGGTGAAATGAGTCCGAGCACAGAGGACGCCGTTCTCAAAGTCGCAGTTTTCGGCGCAGAACACTCCAACGTGACCGTCACGGAGATCGAGCTGTTCCTCGAATCGGCCCTGGAAGACGGACACACCGTCGGGAATCGTTGAGTGACGGAGGTCTATGGGATGTTGGTTTTCGGCTTCGACATCTATGTAATCCAACTCTAATGCAGGGATGTGCGCACCGATGAATTCCTTCCGGACCTCGGTTTCTTTCTCCAGTATCTCCGCCGCTGCGGTTGTTACATCCTCGTCAGTAACGCCGTGTGTAGACCGAGAAGCAGGCTCCATGTGGAAGATGCAGTGATCTGAGTCGTCATGTCGACTGTGAGGGCACGACCAGGGTTCGGACAGTGTCGAACTTCCGTGCTCGCCGGGGTCGAATGTGTATGAACAACTCATCGGAATTGTATTTTGATGAACTGAGTATGGTGTACTTATCGGTTCACCTAGTGTTCAGTGTCTGAACGTCGGAGTTACCGTTATCAGAGTCATTGACGATTGGCAGATTCGGTCGTTCCGGAACCTGTTCAACTGAGTTGTAGAAGACGTTCTCCGTGCGCAGCGACAAGTCGTACTCGGGGTATGTGTGATACGTTTCGTATCGATTGTCATTCGTGTATCGAATTGTCGTGTAGGCGTCTTCCGTGAACCGATATAAGACATCGAACGCTTCTGGGCCAGGGAACTTGGAGAGTGGCCCTGTTCGGATGTTGGTCTCGATGGTAACGCCGCCCGTCCGTGAGATGACTCGGCGTTCGTAATTGCGTTCTAGTGGGAGGGTTCGGACGGGTGCTGCGCTGAATTGCTCACATGAGAGCAACTCGTAGAACCCGAGGTCCGGGGATTCAATGTAGTGTGAGTTTCCGATCACACAGAACGTGAAACCCGCTCCAAACAGGGTATCCTCTTTCCGTGACTTGATGTCAAAATTGTCTAATGACGGGCGTTCAGATAACGATGCTAAGTAGAGATTTTGTGTCGTCATAGGCGATTATAACTCACCGGTGTTATTCGAATCCGAGAAGTCATCAGGGTCAATGCGGTCGTTGACGATGATTTCGTAATTGGGGTGGAAGACACTATTGACAGTCACGCCGTTGTATGATGGTGTATCTCCCCAAGTGGAGGAGTTGTACTGCTCACTATATCGTTGCACGTATCCACTCCCGTTTTCGGGCGTGATCGTCGGTCTCTGTTCATCCGGGGAGAAGATGAAGAACCGTTCACCAAGTTGTGTGGAGCCATCGCGATTAAAATCATCGTATGCCCAGTACGGCTGCTGGTATTCGAATCCTGCCTTATGAACTGTGTTCATGTACGCCTTATTATGTTCAGCGTACGAGTACTCCGAGTACCCCCACGTAACAAGAACGCCGTTGTTGGAGAGCTGCTCGCTCAGCATCGTGTAGAACTCAACCGAATAGAGGTTCAGGAGATCGTCACTCTTCGCACCTGGTAGGTCTAACAGGATCACATCGTACTTTTTGTCGGTTTGCTGTAGGTAGGTGTAGATGTCTTGTCGATGGGTGTCGAGATGCTCGTAATTGTAGGCGTCGTCGTGGTACTGATTGGTGAAACTGTTCGTCTTCGTGTGGTTCATGAATTCGCCATCGATGTCAACTTGATCGACGGACACGTTGTGCTCTCGAAGGTTGTTCGCGGCAATCCAATCCCCACCACCGACGAGCAGGACGTTGGTATCGGTCGAGTTCTCGTACATCGACAGTGGCACATCAACCAACCCGTGGTGATACGACTCAGTCCAACTATCGCACAATTGGATGGCTGAATCAAGACGCATACAGGTGTCTGATTGTGACGCGAACAGCTGGTTTTCAGAGTCACCGTTCCACGTCCGCTCGTACTGAACGACCTGCTGGTGTTTCGTTGTGAACTGCGACGTAACCTCAGTTTCAACGATATTTTGCGGGTATTCATCTTCGATGAGTCCCTGCATGTAGTATTCGGTGAGCTCATCGTTGACGTCTTGATGTTGAAGGGTAACGCCGCCGTAGACAGCTGTTAAGAGAAGACAGGCGATAACAATCGATGCGGTCTCGTGTGTCAAGATGCGTCGATCTTCGCTCTTGAACAACCCCCACGGCTGATCACTGAATCTGACGGTGAACAGGAGGGCAGCAACGCAGTTTAACAATGCAAGAACGAACACAGACGGAATTAGTCCGATTTCAGGATAGAGAACGAATACGTAGATGAGTGCGCCCGCAAGTCCTCCAAGATAGTCCATCGTGAGCACTGTCGAATACGTATCGTACTCTTCACTTTCGCGCGAGGTGTGGAAGAGAACCGAGACAAACGAGTAGGCGATGGTATCGCCGATTTCACCAAGCTTGTCAACCCAGTTGGGAGATGGCGCATCATCCCCGTACTCGGTTTTGACCATCGAGAGTAGGAGCGGGAGTTCGAACCCAGAGAGCGCTCCGATTACAACAACCGGAAGACGTGCGATAACTTGTAAGAGCCCGTTGGGAATGATACCGGGGATTTCTGCGGTGTTCAACCACAGAATTAGTAAGAATCCAAGCGGAGCAGCGAACGCAAGATACAGCTCTGTTCGGAAGAAATTCGAGTGTTTTTGCTCGTCGAAATGCTGGGCGAGGTACGAGCCAACACCGAGCGACGAGAAGAAAATCCCGATGGTAAGACCGTACTGGGTGACCGTTCCACCGTACATGACGGTGAGGAGCTCGGAGTAGACGAGTTCGTACGCGAAGCTGCAGAGTGCGACAATCAGGGCAGTTGCGTGCAGTACGGCTTGTTTGGAGATCCGTGGTGACTTGCTTGACATGGGGTCAGTTGATGAAGTATGACTGAAGAGGACGTTGTGGTACCGGCCATCGTAACGATCCGGTACCAATGGTGGTGAGTGTTGTTTCAGGGACCGTTTTAGATACGCGGCGAGACTTTCCACCGCTCGGTGATCTCCTTTCCGGACCCGTTGTCCTCAACTCGGATGTCGATACACTCCCACCCGAGGTTGGTCGTCTCCTCGTTACCGGTTCCACGGTTGTCAACGACGATGTTCGCACCAACGCGATACCAGCCATCCCGAAGGTCGGCAACGTCAGTCTCGATTGGCGTATCAGGATCCGGATTGTCGTACGTTTCATCCCACGAAACCGGGCCGGGGCCGGGGTTCTGCTCTTCGAACTCTTCATTGGTACCGACGTATGCGATGCCGAGCTGTGCGACGCGAGTGGGGTACTTCTCTACTTCGTCATCATGCTCATTGTACCACGAGTTCGCGTATGCTCCACCGAAGAACCACGCACGTCCGTTCGAGGTCCGGGGTGCCGAGCTGAATCCGCCGGCACCACGGCCGGTCGCGCCGCGCCCCTTCGCTGCGCTCGCAACTCCGATGGGCGAAAGTCCAGAAAGGCTGGCAGATTCAGTGGAGGTGTCCTCACTCGTTGTGGTTTTTTCAGCCGTCGTGTTCTTACCTTCGTAGAGGTCACGTCGGCTCTGAACCCACTGATCTTCCTGTGGGACAGGGTCGATAGTGAGAGTCGATCCGTTCTGTCCAAGACTGACCTCGTCGATGACGTTGGACTTTCGCGGCGGCGGCGCGGTATCGTCTGCTCCCGAACAGCCGGCAAGTGCTGTGAGTCCGCTGACTGCGATAATACCGCTCGTGTTAAGCAAGTCGCGCCGTTCCATTGTAATGTTGCTCTGTTGAGTGTAGTTGCTTTGGCGGAGTCATTTCAAAGACGCGGATTCTAAGCATGCGCGGTCAGAACCGACAGCGTCGCAATCCTGCTCGGTTGAAAGAGTGCGCTCCTCGCTGGTTGTGACGAGCCCGGCATGAACTGCGTCGAATGGTGTGAGCTCGCACTTACCGAGGAACGCTGCGGCGACCAGAACCGCGTCCTCGTGTTCTTTCGGTACGATCGGAACTGGTTCGAACATGTTGGTGATCGCACGCGGCGCGCCGGTCTTATATTTGACAGTCTCATGCTCGTGGCACAACACAAGCAGTTCGGCGCATGCGAGTATCGATGTATAAATGACATCGCGCTCGTCAATGGCGTGGATTGCGGCCTCCTGAAGCCAGTCATCGCTTCGCATTAACGCTGTGAGAAAGTCGGTTTCGACATACGCAGCCGTTTTTCACCGCTTGGCAGTACGCTTCTGCTTCCTCTCGGACCTCTCGAGAGAGCGCATCACTCGCATCTGGATTTAAACCGGTGGCTTCCGTCTCTTCCGGGTCGAGAACAGGTATCCGATCGATTTCAGCGGCGACCGCCCGACGGAGTTGGGAGACTCGGTTGAGATTCCTCTTATCGGCGTTAAGGATAAACAGCTCACCGCCAGAACGACCGCAGTCGCGGCCGCGGCGACCGGCAACCCTACGCAACGGGACAAGCCAGCGTGTCGCTGAAACCCGTCGATCGTCGCAGAATTGCGTAC
>CAZVCA010000065.1:0-3967 GCA_964626045.1 uncultured Halobacteriales archaeon
GCTGACTTCAACATCTACGGGCCGGTCCACGGGGCCGCCGAGATGTACGAGGTCATGTCGACTGCGGACGCCTACGTCGCCTACGGCGCACAGATGGGCGAGGGCCGCCGCGCGGACACGGACCACCCGCTTTTCAAGATCTTCCGATAGAACCCTTTGACTATTCCTCGTCCAGGCGCGCGGCTTCGAGCTTTCGACTTGCTCGCACTTTCTCCTTGACGTGTGGATAGAGATCGAAGTCCTCGTGGGGCAGATACATCGACTGCATGAAGTTATCCTGGAAGACGTCCGTCCCGGCGATCTCGAAGTACTCCACCTCGTCGACGATCCGCTCGGCTTCGGCTCGCCGGTCGCTGTCAAGCAAGGCGAGTTTCGCCCCCACCCCGGCCGCGTTCCCGAGCGAGACGACGTCGTCGGGGTCGATATCGGGATACATGCCGATGGTCATCGCTGACTCTTTGTCGATGTAGTTGCCAAAGGCCCCGGCCATCAGCACCCGATCCGGGTTCTCGATGTCTAACTCGCTCATGAGGACCCGAGTGCCGGCCTGGATGGCCGCTTTGGCCATCTGAATCGAGCGGATGTCGTTCTGTGTGAGGACGATGTCCTCGGCCAGGGCCGCTTCCTCGGCGTAGGCGACGACGTATTCGAGTTCCTCGTCGTTTTCCCTCACCCGCTCGTGATCGAGGACCGCGTCGCGGAACTTGCCCCGCTGGTCGACGATGCCGACCATGAAAAGCTGGGCGAGGGCGTCTATCACGCCCGACCCGGTGATGCCGTTTGGCGGCTCGTCTTCGATCGTCTCGTAGGTCGGTTCGAGGGTTTCCGGATCGATCACGAGGGTCTCGATCGCGCCCGCCTGGGCCCGCACGCCGTACCGAAGCTCGGCGCCCTCCAGGGCGGGACCCGCCGGCGCGGAGGTAACCAGCATCTCCTCGTCGTTGCCGACCGAGATCTCGCCGTTGGTCCCGATGTCGATACAGACCGTCGTTTCGGGTTCCTTGTAATGGCCCGAAACCAAAAGCACCGACACCTTGTCAGGACCGACCCACCCCCCGCTCACCGGGAGCCAGTACACGTAGCCCGACTCGTTGATGTCGATCCCGAGTTCGCGGGCTTTGACCTTGTACGGCGCCTCCCGTGCGGCGACATACGGGGAGCCGGCGACGTAGGCCGGGTCGATCCCCAGGAACAGGTGGTGCATCGCCGTGTTGCCGACGAACACGCTCTCGTAGATGTTCGACGGATCGACGTCGGCCTCACGGACGACCTCCTCGATCGTTTCGTTGATCCCGTCCCGGATCTCCGCCTTGAGTTCCTCCCGCCCGTCGTCGTTGCGGCGGGTGTATCGCATCCGGGTCATGATGTCCCCGCCCTGTTTGGTCTGTGGGTTGAGCTGTGAGCTGATCGCCTCGGTTTCGCCGTTTTTCAGGTTGACGAGGTAGGTAGCGACCGTCGTGGTTCCCAGATCGATGGCGAGCCCGTAGGCGGTCTCCGAGAGCCCGGGTTCGACGTCGATGAGTTCCTCGCCCTCGTACACCGTGGCCGTCGCTTCCAGGCGATCCTCGACCTCCTGTTCGCGCATCCGGTTGGGAAGTTCCCGCTGGATCTCGTGATCGACCGCGTCGAGTGACAGGTCGTAGGTCTCCTCGAGGGCCTCGCCGATCCGTTCGTAATCGGCCACGTTGTCCGAGAGGGAGGGCGTCGGCAGGTCGACGTGGTACTTCTTGACGGGGGGATCGATCGCGTATTCCAGTTCCTGGCCTTCAGTGAGGACGATGCCGGCTGTCTTCTGGGAGTCCGGCGGGACCGTCACGTCGACGTTCCCGGGTTCGGTTACTCGCGCCCGGCACGTGAGCCGGTAGCCGTTCTCCCGCTGTTCCGAGGATAGTGTCTGTTCTTCGGCTTTCGCAAATTCGGAGAGATGTTCCTCGCCATCGCCGATAATCGCCTTACAGGTTCCACACCGGCCATTGCCGGCACAGAGTCCTTCGATACTGACCCCGGCGTTTTCGGCGGCGTCGAGGAGCGTCGTATCGGGCTCGACGTCGACCGACTTCTTCCAGGGGTAGAATGTCACCTGTGAATCCTCGGACATGGGTATGTCCCGTGGTACATGGTGACCATACAAAAACTGATTGAACGGAGTCCAATTGGCCCGTAATTCGACGAGGGATATGAACGCTCAAGGCGATTCCCGCTTGACTGTGGGTATGTCCGACCAGCCCTCCCACACCGTCGAATCGGTCCCCCTCGTGCGGCTTCCCTCGGGGCGGACCGTCGAAACGCTGCTCCACCGCTATCGCGGTGATCCGTCCGGGCCGACGGTGTACCTCCAGGCCCTCCAGCATGGTGGGGAGGTAAACGGCGCGGCGGTCCTACGGCGACTGCACGACCGGTTGCTGGATGGCCCCCTCCACGGGGAGGTGATGGCCGTCCCGGTGGCAAACCCGTTCGCGTTCGATCATCGGGTGTATATGTCACCGACTAGGCTCGACGCGATCAATTCGAACATGAACCGCCTCTGGCCGGGCGATCCGGACGGGACGCTGATGGAACGGCTCGTCGCTACCCTGTGGGAGAAAGCCAGGAAGGCCGACGCGATCGTCGACCTCCACACCGGCGGCCCGTACATGCGCTCACACACCCGTTTCACCCCAGCGGATGGGGACGCCCGAGCGCTCGCGGACGCCTTCGGGATCGAACTGCTCGTCGCGGACGGTTCGCCCGTCGGGGACGGGGAGAAGGGAAAACTCCGGGAAGTCGCGGCTGCCGCGGGCATTCCGGCAATCACGCCGGAGTTGGCCCACAGCCACGAAATCGTCGAGTCGGCCGTCGAAAACGGCGTGGCCGGTATCGAACACGTGCTCGTGGAACTGGGCCTCCGCGAGGGGTCGATTCCGGGCGTCAATCACACGATCGGTCGGGAGAAAAGCCAGATTTTCAGCGAGGAATCGGGGCTTTTCCGCTCACGGAACGTAACCGTTGGCGACTACCTCACCGAGGGCACCGAGATCGGGGTGATTTTCGATCCGACGAGTTACGAGTTGCTGCAAACGCTCCGGGCCCCCCGTGATGGCATGTTGCTCTCGATGAATCGAGGCTCGACCGTCATGGAAGGGGAGTCGGTGGGCAGTCTGATCGAAGTCGAGCCCTGACCGGGACCGTCGGTGGGGCACTGGTTCGCGGCTGGTTTTGCGATGACGGACGGTTGGCTTATTGGCCCGGCCCCGATACCGGGGATATGGACTACGTGACGGAACTCGGGCTCGGCGAGGGGCTGACGGCGGTGGTCGGCGCTGGCGGCAAGAAGAGTACGCTGTATACGGTCGCCAACGAGCTCGATCGAGCGGTCGTGACGACGGCCGTTCGGATCCCGCGCTTCGACGAGCATGTCGCGGAACTCCACCAAACCGTCGACCCGATTGCGGTCCTCGACAGCGTGGAGTCCTGGCCGGTCGGTCTCGTTCCCGACTTCGAGGAATCGCGGTATCTCGGGTACGACTTCGAGACCATCGGATCGATCGCCGACAGTTCGATCCCGGACGCGGTCCTCGTGAAAGCCGACGGCGCCCGAAACCGCGAATTCAAAGCCCCTGGCGAGGACGAACCCCGCGTTCCCCCGGCCGCTGACCGCGTGCTCGGGTTGGCAAGCACGCAAGTCGTTGGCAAACCGCTGACAGAGGATTTTGTCCACCGGGTCGATCGGGTCGCCGAGCTGACCGGGCTGGAGCGGGGCGACGAAATCGACGTGGAGGCCGTGGCGACAGTGCTTTCCAGTCCGGCGGGGACCGAGAAAAACGTGCCACGATCGGCCGAGTACATCCCGGTGTTGAACAAAGTCGATACGAGCGAGGACCGGGAGACAGCGCGGGCGATCGCGGACCTGATTGTGGACCGCAGCCGGGCCGACCGAGTTGCGCTCACCCAACTTCGGGGGGCACCGGAACCACTCGTCGAACTCCGG